>JANOCN010000328.1:0-1813 GCA_031412185.1 Betaproteobacteria bacterium
CGTCGGGTGTGAGGAAGTACACCGGCTGCCCCAGCATGGCGGCTTCGGCTTCAATGCCACCGACGCCCCATGCGACCACACCGATGCCATTGATCATGGTGGTGTGGCTGTCGGTGCCCACCAGACTGTCGGGGTAAAACACGCCATCCGCGCGCCGGTGCACGCCGCGCGCCAGGTATTCCAGATTCACCTGGTGCACGATACCGAAACCCGGCGGCACCACACCAAAGGTTGCGAAGGCCTGCATACCCCACTTCATGAATTGGTAGCGCTCGCGGTTGCGCAGAAACTCCAGCTTCATGTTCAGGTCGAGTGCGTCCTTGCTGCCGTAGTAGTCCACCATGACCGAGTGGTCCACCACCAGGTCTACCGGCACCAGCGGCTCAATGCGTTTGGGGTCTTTGCCCAGCCGGACCGCAGTGCTGCGCATCGCGGCCAGGTCGACCAGCAAAGGCACACCGGTAAAGTCCTGCAGCACCACGCGCGACACCAGGAACGGGATTTCGTCGGTCCGCACTGCGACCGGCGACCAGTTGGCGATCTGCGCCACATGCTGCGCCGTGACCCGTTTGCCGTCGCAGTTGCGCAGCACCGACTCCAGCACGATGCGCAACGACACCGGCAACCGGGCGATATTGGGGTACTGCCCGGTCAGCGCAGGCAACGAGTAAAACTTGCCGGACTTGCCGGATCCCGTTTTGAAGGTCTGGAGTGTGGAAGCGAAGGCGTGGGGCATGGGAATGTCCTTTGAAGGCAGGTTCAACAACGCGTTAACCCCAATTCTGTCAGGCCCGACCGCTGACCGACATCAGGTCACCAATGTCCGCCCGCTGCACTGCCTATTCGACGCGAACCACCTGCGTCGGCTTGAAGCCAAGATCCGCCGCCTTGCCTTTGCGCCCGCGCGCGGCCGCTGCGTTGTTCAGGCTGCGAATCTCCAGCGTCTCCGCGCGTGGCTTGCCGCCCCGTCCTACGCCTTCGATACGAATGCTGCGCGTATAGGCGGCGGCACCGGCCAGAGTGTCCTTCGCCTCCAGATCGATCAGCTTCAGGCCGCGGCCGCCGTTGGCCATCACATTCAGCTGGTCGATGGCGAAGGTAAGGATGCGCCCGCCGGTGGAGGCGCAGGCTACGTACGTGGCTGGTTTCAGCACAGCCACACCCGCTGTGCCCGACACGGGTGATGGTCGCGTCAGGGTCTCATCGTCGTTACAGCTCACAAAGGCCTTGCCCGCTTTGAGGCGCGATGTCATGTCGTCTACCGTGGCCAGAAAACCGTAGCCGCCCGAGCTGCTGAGCAAGAGGCTGGCCACCGCTGGCCCGGCGAAGTAATACAAGAGCTGTGTCCCAGGCTCCAGTTCCAGCAAGGTGGTCACCGGCAGCCCGTCGCCGCGGGCACCCGGAAGCTGGGCCACCGGTACCGAATAGACGCGGCCCTTGTTACCGAACACGAGCAAGGTGTCCACTGAGCGGCACTCAAAGGTGCCATGCAGGCCGTCGCCGGACTTGAAAGCAAACGTGGCGGCGTCGTGGCCGTGGCCGGTGCGTACCCGCACCCAACCCTTGTCGCTGACCACCACGGTCACCGGCTCATCCACCACCCGCACTTCGACCACGGCGCGTTTTTCGCTCTGGATCAAGGTGCGGCGTGCGTCTCCAAAGGTCTTGGCATCGGCCTCGATTTCGCGCACCATGAGCCGGCGCAGCGAGGCCGGGCTGCCCAGAATGTCTTCCAGCTTTTTCTGCTCGTCGCGCAGAGCCTTGAGCTCCTGTTCGATCTTGATCGCTTCGAGCCGGGCGAGCTGGCGCAGGC
>JANOCN010000329.1:0-6059 GCA_031412185.1 Betaproteobacteria bacterium
TGGTCCATCACCTGCAACAGTACGTTGAAAATGTCGGGGTGCGCCTTCTCGATTTCGTCGAGCAGCAACACGCAATGCGGCTTCTTGGTGACCGCCTCCGTCAGCAAACCGCCCTGGTCGAAGCCCACATATCCGGGGGGCGCGCCGATCAGGCGGCTTACCGCATGACGCTCCATGTATTCGCTCATGTCAAAACGGATCAGGTCGATGCCCATGATGTAGGCAAGCTGCTTGGCGGCTTCGGTCTTGCCAACGCCGGTAGGGCCGCTGAACAGGAATGAGCCGATCGGTTTGTCATCTCTGCCCAGCCCTGAACGGGCCATTTTCACCGCAGACGCCAATACATCCAGCGCCTTGTCCTGGCCAAACACGACACTCTTCAGGTCACGTTCCAGCGTTCGGAGTTTGCCGCGATCGTCGTTCGATACATTGGCTGGGGGAATACGCGCTATTTTGGCCACGATCTCTTCGACCTCGGCTTTGGTAATTGTCTTCTTGCGTTTGGACACCGGCAAGATGCGCTGGGCCGCGCCGGCCTCGTCAATCACGTCAATAGCCTTGTCGGGCAGATGCCGATCGTTGATGTATTTGGCGCTCAACTCGGCCGCCGCCTGCAAGGCAGCCACAGCGTACTTGACGTTGTGGTGCTCCTCAAAACGGGACTTCAAGCCCTTGAGAATCTCGACCGTCTGCTCGATCGTGGGTTCCACCACGTCCACTTTCTGAAACCGGCGCGACAATGCCGCGTCTTTCTCGAAGATGCCGCGGTACTCGGTAAACGTGGTAGCGCCGATGCATTTGAGCGCGCCCGAACTCAGGCCCGGCTTCAGCAGATTGGATGCATCGAGCGTTCCGCCGGACGCGGCACCTGCCCCGATGAGGGTATGGATCTCGTCGATGAAAAGGATGCCGTTGGGTTTGTCCTTGAGCGACTTGAGCACACCCTTGAGGCGCTGCTCGAAATCGCCGCGGTACTTCGTCCCAGCCAACAGAGCACCCATGTCCAACGAGTAAACGACAGATTCGGCGAGTATTTCGGGAACGTCTTTCTGGGTGATGCGCCAAGCCAGGCCCTCCGCAATCGCAGTCTTTCCAACACCGGCTTCACCCACCAGCAGCGGGTTGTTCTTGCGTCGGCGGCACAGGATCTGGATCACGCGCTCGACTTCGTACTCGCGCCCGATCAAAGGGTCGATCTTGCCGTCCTTGGCCAGCTGGTTGAGATTCTGGGTGTACTGCTCCAGCGGTGACTGCTTGTCGCTCTTCTCGCCGCCCTCTTCGGATTCGGACTGGCTCTCGCCTGCTTTGTTGGGCTCTGGGGGGTCACTCTTTTTGATGCCGTGAGCGATGAAATTCACCACATCCAAACGGGTCACACCCTGTTGGTGCAGGTAATACACGGCGTGCGAGTCCTTCTCGCCAAAGATGGCGACCAGCACATTAGCACCAGTAACCTCTTTCTTGCCGCTGCCGGTGGACTGCACATGCATGATAGCGCGCTGGATAACGCGCTGGAAACCGAGCGTGGGCTGGGTGTCCACATCGTCCGACCCGGCCACCTGCGGCGTGTTGTCCTTGATGAAAGTGGACAGCGACTTGCGCAGGTCGTCGATGTTGGCCGAACAGGCCCGAAGCACCTCGGCCGCGCTGGGGTTGTCCAGCAATGCAAGCAGCAGGTGCTCCACAGTAATAAATTCGTGCCGCTGCTGGCGCGCTTCAACGAACGCCATATGCAGACTGACTTCGAGTTCCTGGGCGATCATGTGATTTCCTTCTGCCTTGCTGTGATGTTTAACTGTAATCCGATTTCAATCTTCGGTCTTGCAAACGTGGTCGCTTACAACTCGACCGGTTCGCTCACGCACTGCAATGGATGCCCTGCCTTGTGGGCAGCCTCCAGCACCTGGTCAACCTTGGTTGCTGCGACATCCCGGGAATAAACCCCACATACACCTTTACCTTCCAGATGGATCTTGAGCATGATCTGGGTTGCCGCTTCCAGGTCTTTGCTGAAAAACTCCTGGATCACCACCACCACAAACTCCATCGGGGTGTAATCATCGTTGAGCATGACCACCTGGTACATCTGCGGCGGCTGGACCTTCTGGGTGCGGCGTTCCAGCACGACCGCGTTCCCGTCGTCACTCTCGGGAAGCCGCGCCGGCGGTACCGGAGTTTTGACGGGAGACTTGGTTGCCATGAAAAGATTCTATCGATGACCTGATTGCATTGCTGCGCCATGGTGAACTGGTGGCAACTTTTGCACATTCAAGCCACCAGAAAACAAAACCAGCCAAAACTATCTGGCGCTGGGAGCTTGCCTGATCCAATGCGCAACGTTTGGAGGCTTAGCGCAGCCGTGGGCCGGCGACGCCACCTGTGATCGCTCAGAATTCAAGCCGGATCATGAACCAGGCGAGCTGCGACCGCCGCTGCTAAGCGATAACGCGGTCCAAAGTGCATTTGCCTACGCCATCGACGCCAGTGGACCAGCGGCTGTAGCGTTCCGCGGGGTCGCGTGCATCGGCGTGTATCAGTACAACTGCAAGCAGATCTCGTGGCATCGCATGAACCACGGCGTGAAGAGCGCGTGGTAGCACGCAAACACGGGCCCGCCTTGCGTGGCTACATCCGCTGCTTGCACGGTCGCCTGCACCTCGGTCAAGGTGCCTGAAATAGTTCGACCGCGACCACACGCCAGCAGCATTGCGCAGACGGCGCGCCTAAGGGCGTCAGCATGTCGACACAACCGATCCTTTAAGCCAGATGGCGCCCGCAGTAGGAGCGCAGTGGTGGCTTTCTGCTCTCGTCCAAGGCCAGTCATGAATCCGCTTTGACTACGATTTCACGGAGTTTTTCGCACAATACTTATCAATGAACTCATGATGAGTCGGAAAACTGTATCATCGTGGCCATGTCGATTCACACCACTGAGTCAAGCGCCCCAACTGAGGTCGGCCGGCCGCCAGAGCAGCCCATACCAGACTGCGTGGGCCAAAGAATTGAGAGCGAGGCCTGGGTACCCACACTTGTGGCAGCGCAGGCCCGCATAGCCACCGTGCGACCGGCCGCTTACGCACGTACCCGCAACGCGCTCAATGGCGCCGTCAGCAACTTGTCACCCTATATCACCCATGGCCTTGTCACGCTCGCTGACGTGCTGGCCGGCGTGGCCACACGCCATGCACTGAAGGTGCAGCACAAGTTTGTCTTCGAGCTCGGCTGGCGCGCCTACTTCCGCCATGTCTGGCAGCACCGTGGCGATGGCATCCTGCGCTCGCTGCACGAAGGTCCGCTGCCGGATGACGCTTACGCCCGCGAACTGCCAGCCGACATCCGCCAGGCTTGCACCGGGCTGCCGGTAGTCGATGAAGCTGTTCGCACACTGTATGCGACAGGCACGCTGCACAACCATGCCCGCATGTGGCTGGCCAGCTATGTAGTGCATGTGCGCAAGGTGCATTGGCGCGTCGCTGCAGACTGGCTGTACGGACACCTGCTCGACGGCGATCTGGCCAGCAACCACCTGAGCTGGCAATGGGTCGCCGGTACCGGCAGCCGCAAGCCCTATCTGTTCAACGCCGAGAATGTTGCACGTTACGCATCGGCTTCGTGGCATAGCCCGGGCAGTGTGATCGACACGTCCTACGAGGCGCTTGACCGCATGGCCCGTCAGCCCGCCCGCCGGACAGCGCACCGTCCAGTGGTTGCGCCGCTGGATAACCACCACGCACCACCGGGCAGCCTATCTTGGCTTGAACCTGTCCTTTGCGGAGAACCGCCACAAGAACTTGGCTTGACGGTTCCCGCCGCCGCTGCCGTCACGGGCCGCCACGTCTGGCTGGTGCACCCCTGGAGCCTCGGCCAACTACCGGCCGGATTGCCCGCCGACACGCTGGTGATTGGTATTTTCGTAGCCGAATTTCACCGCGCCTGGCCGTGGGGCGAACGGCGCTGGCACTTCGTCGGCAGACGCATGGCCGAACTTGCTGCTGAGCGCTGGTTTGGCGACGCCACGAGCATTGGCAACGCGCTGACTTGTGCCCGCAGCGTGCGCAGCGTCGACGAGCCACACCTCGCGCGCTGGCTGCCGCGCTGGGCAGCGTGCCAGGCCGCGCCCACGCTGTTTGCGCCAATCGATCAGCGCTGCGACTCCTTCTCGCAATGGTGGATCCGTGCCTCACGCGGCCTGGATTCAGCTTCGGACCTGTTGGCTGCCCGTGCGCTGGCTGCATAGTGACCAAGCCTGTGATTGAGCCTGTGACCGAAGCGCCGACGCTGACCGTACTCTACGACGGTGCATGCCCGTTATGTCGGCGCGAGATCGGCATCTACCGCGGTCTGCAGCCCATTTCACCGGTGTGTTTTGCCGACGTCAACGACGCCGCGTTGCCACTGCCACCGGGTACCACGCGACAGCAGCTGTTAGCGCGTTTTCATGTGCGCGGGCGCGACGGTGGACTGCTCAGCGGCGCGCAGGCTTTCCTGGCGCTGTGGGCCGCACTGCCCGGCTGGCGCTGGCTGGCCTTGGCTGGCCGCCTGCCGGGTGCAGCTTGGTCGATGGAGCGCACCTACCGCCTCTTTCTGCGCTGGCGTCCGACATTACAGCGCTGGGCATCGCGCTTGGAACAACCCGGTCTGGACCGCCCCGACACACCCCGCTGATCTAAGGAAGCACTGAACAAGTCCCCGCCATGCGCGTTCCGAGTCAAAAACGGGATGATTTGTCCGCCAACACCGCGCGTCGTGTGCCCGAAGGCACACGCAAGCGGTTTGGTGGGCAAAGGGCCCGTTTTGGTTCGAACCCCTTCGGGGGCGCGGTTTTGCGGGCGATCCGCTACGTTGCAGACGCAGTCTCAGCGAAGACTAACTTGTACTCAAGTTATGTCGCAGCTAAAACCAGGCAAGCCGCCCAGGCTTGCCTTGGGTTTTGCGCCTTGCGCCTCATCCCGCAAAATCCAAGCCGCGCACGGCGCGGACTTGTTCAGTGCTTCCCTAACCCACGTCATGCACGGAACACACACCATCACTGCGATCGCCCTTATTACCGGTGCCAGCGGGGGCATCGGCCGAGCCCTGGCGCGTCAGTTGCTTACCCAAGGCTGCCGCGTCGCCGCAGTGGGGCGCGATGCTGAGCGCCTGGCCGATGTGGAGGCGTCCTTGCGTATCGCCGCCGACACCACCACGCCTGAAGGCGCGGCGCTGGCCATCGCCGCCTGCCAGGAATCGCTGGGCGCTGCACCAACGCTGCTGGCGCACTGCGTTGGCAGCACGCTGATAGCGCCTCTGCACCGCGCCCGGCTGGACGCCTACCGCGAGGTGATGCGTATCAACCTCGACAGTGCAGTGTTCATGTTGCAGGCCTGGATCGCGGCGCAGCAGGGCAGACCTGGCGCCGCCGTCTTTGCGAGTTCGATAGTGGCGCGCATCGGTGTGGCGAATCGCGGTGGACGGCGGCTTCACCACCGTGCGACCTCTTGTGAAATAGTTAGAAGCGATCTCTTGGGATCCCCGAATGAGCGAAGACCCGCGTTGCTGCGGTAGCGGCACCTGCATCATCGATGCCGACGGCCAGTGCTGGTGTGGTCAGCGATGGGACGGCCAGAAAATGTGCCACGCACTGCTGGCGCACGTCGAACCTCCAGGTCAGCCAGATGCGCCGGAGCAGCTACGCCTGCCCACCCGGGACGCCACCTGACCTGGATCAGGCGATTGTCGGTGGCGTCGCGCTGCGCTGGGCGCTCGCGCTGACGACCTTCCCCCGGGCGATGAGCTGGTCGATGCTCGCCATGACCAGACGACCACTTGCAGAGTAGGGATCGAAATCTGGCCAACAAATCTTTGTCTGCGGGTCCACATCTGACAAGCTGACGCGTGCCATGGACCATCGCCCGTAGCGCCGCTCGGTAATGCTTTCGCAGTGGATCAACTCCAGATCCTTGTGGCGCGGGTCCGCAAAGATGCGTGCGTACAGGCGCGTGACCTTGCCACGCTCGCCTTCCAGTGCCTGCAGGAACACTCCTTGTCCCTCGCAGAGCACGCCGGTGATGCCGTTCTGC
>JANOCN010000330.1:0-2823 GCA_031412185.1 Betaproteobacteria bacterium
GAGGACGTGATCTGCGCTTGCGCCCGCGTCGCTGCAGCGCCGTCCAGGTCGGCCTTGTTGATCACCACCAGGTCGGCCAGCTCCATCACGCCTTTTTTGATAGCCTGCAGTTCGTCACCCGCATTGGGCAGCTGCATCAGCACAAACATGTCGGTCATGCCTGCCACCGCGATCTCGCTCTGGCCCACGCCCACCGTCTCAACAATCACAACGTCGTAACCCGCAGCTTCACAAACCAGCATGGCTTCGCGCGTCTTCTCGGCCACACCGCCCAGTGTGCCGCTAGACGGGCTGGGACGTATGTAGGCGCGTTCGTGTACCGACAGCTTTTCCATCCGCGTCTTGTCGCCCAGGATGGAGCCGCCCGAGACGCTGGATGACGGGTCGATAGTCAACACGGCCACCCGATGACCATGTTCTATCAGGTACAGGCCCAACACCTCGATAAATGTCGACTTACCGACGCCCGGCACGCCGCTGAGGCCCAGCCTGAAAGCCTGCCCGGAATGCGGCAGCAACGCATTCAGCAATTCGTCGGCAAGCGCCCGGTGGTCGGAGCGGGTGGACTCCAGCAGCGAGATGGCCTTGGCGATCGCGAGGCGTGTCACGCCCGGCGCGCCGCGCAGCAACGGGTCGACCCAGACGGCCGCAGTAGCCATTGCGCTCACAGAATCTCGAACGCTCGCCCGTCCGGCAGCCGGTAGCGGGAGAAGTCGCGTACGTCGGTGGTCATGATGCGAACTACGCCGGTGTCATGGGCCAGGCACACTAGCGACGCATCGGCCAAATCCATTTGCGAACGCGGTACTTCTGTATAGCGGCGCATCCACTCCACCATAGTCTCCAGTGCCTCCTGGTCGAACGGGTAAACCGTGGCACCACCAGCCGCGATCCAGCGAAGGCAGGCATAGCGCTGCGGAACGCCGAGCAGATAACTGGCCTCGCCGATGCATAACCACGTGGTGCTAAGGGTCCAACGCTCTTTGCTGGCTTGCTCGAACAGCGCGGAATAATGCTCCTTGCGCGCCTGCGCCCGGCCGAACACCGCCACCAGGGCACCAGCGTCAACGAGCGTCGTCGACGCCATGTTTGCGTTTCAGATAGTCCACTATTTGGGTACGCGATGCTTCGGTGTCATAGGTTTGCTCGTGGCCTTCAAACGACTGCGCCACCTGCTTCTCCTGCGCCGTCGCATCCGGCCCATAAGCGCGCCGCTCTTCCTCCGCGACCAGTTGCTGCATCAGCACATAGGGGTCCTTTCGTCCAAGCGCGCGCCCAACGGCATCGATGATGAACTGCGACTTGGTCACGCCCCTGCGCTTGGCGGCAAGTTCCAGTTCTTTTTCCATCAAGGGATCCATGCGGACAGATACGGCCATATCACGCTCCAAAATACGGTAATACTGTATCACGTCGTTATATTTGCGCCGCGGATCTGCTTGAGGACATCCTTGGCCGAAGCCGGAATCGGTGTGCCCGGCCCGTAAATGCCCTTGACGCCGGCTGCATACAAGAAATCGTAGTCCTGCTTGGGCACCACGCCGCCCACAAACACCACGATATCGTCCGCACCCTGTTTCTTCAGTTCGGCAATGATGGCTGGCACCAGGGTTTTGTGGCCTGCCGCCAACGTGGACACACCTACGGCATGAACGTCGTTCTCGATTGCCTGGCGCGCACATTCTTCCGGGGTCTGAAATAGCGGGCCGATATCCACGTCGAAGCCCAGGTCGGCAAACGCGGTCGCCACCACCTTAGCACCGCGGTCGTGCCCGTCCTGGCCCAGTTTGGCGATCATCACGCGCGGCCTGCGCCCTTGCTGAAGTGCAAAGGCCTGGATATCGGATTTGAGGGTTTCCCAGAACGCCATTGTGTCCCCTTCGCAAGAGGCCAAATCGTACGACGCGGCGTACACACCGGTCACTTTGTGGGTGTCGGCGCGGTGGCGTCCGAATACCTCTTCGAGCGCATCGCTGACTTCACCGACCGTCGCGCGCGCGCGCATGGCCTGGATGCTGAGCTCCAGCAGATTGCCTGTGTGATCCCGGGCCGCAGTCGTCAAGGCCTGCAAAGCGGCATTCACCGCCGCGTTGTCGCGCGATGCCCGTATCGCCTGCAGCCGCTGGATCTGGCCCTCACGCACCGCCACATTGTCGATATCCCGCGCTTCAATGCTGTCTTCAGTCTGGAGCTTGTACTTGTTTACACCAACAATCACGTCCTGGCCCGAGTCGATGCGCGCCTGCTTTTCGGCCGCAGCGGCTTCGATCTTGAGTTTGGCCCAGCCGCTGTCCACAGCTTTCACCATGCCACCCATCGCATCGACCTCTTCGATGATTTTCCAGGCCGCGTCGGCCATGTCCTGCGTCAGCTTTTCCATCATGTAGCTGCCGGCCCAGGGGTCGATCACGTGCGGGATATGGGTTTCTTCCTGGATGATGAGCTGGGTGTTGCGCGCAATGCGCGACGAGAATTCGGTCGGCAGTGCGATCGCCTCGTCGAAACTGTTGGTGTGCAGGCTCTGGGTCCCGCCGAACACCGCCGCCAGGGCCTCGATCGTGGTTCTGACAATGTTGTTGTACGGGTCCTGCTCGGTGAGGCTGACGCCCGATGTCTGGCAGTGCGTGCGCAGCAGCTTCGACTTCTCAGCCTTGGCGCCGAGGTCGGTCATGATCCGCGCCCAAAGGGTGCGCGCAGCGCGCAGCTTGGCGACCTCCATGAACAGGTTCATGCCGATGCCCCAGAAGAAGGACAGGCGCGGCGCGAAAGCGTCGATGTCGAGCCCGCTGGCCTGCGCCGCGCGGACATATTCCATGCCGTCGG
>JANOCN010000331.1:0-9196 GCA_031412185.1 Betaproteobacteria bacterium
TCTGGCCACGGCGTCGAGTTACGGCCTGTCGCAATATGCGCTGGGCGTGCTGGTGCGCACGTTGGTGATTGAGCTGCTTCCCCTGCTGGTAGCGCTGTATGTGGCCGTGCGTTACAGCATGCCCGAGGGCGAGCGGGTGACCGAGCTGCGCGCGCAGGGCAAATTGATAGCCCAGTGGCGCCGTGGTGGCGACCCAGCCCGCGATGCGTTGTTGCCAAGAGTGGTAGCCGGCGTGTTTGCGGTGGCGCTGATGGCGGCACTGAGCTGTGTGCTGGCGCTGCTGCTCACTTACCTGACAGTGTATGGATTTACCACCTGGGGTTTCGCAGCCTACACACGCGGCGTTGGTCAGGTATTCAACCCGGCAGTGACACTGATCTTTGGCCTCAAGGCGCTATTTTTCAGTCTCGCTGTAGCGGTTCTGCCGATGGCACCGGTGCCCCGCCATCGCAGCGGCCGGGCGGGGCGCAGGCTCGACAATATCGGGCAACTCGGGCGAATGTTTGTGGTGTTGCTGGCGGTCGAGGTGGTCTCTCTCGTCGGCAACTATTACTGAGACCATGAATTTTTCCACACGTTCTCAGGCGCAGGCAGCTCCAGTTTTATGGCACTAGAGACAGACGCGCCCCCGCCGGTAGCCAACCTGGAGCGCAAGGCCCGGTTGCTGCTGTTAGCCATGATTGTGCTGCTGGCCAGTGCGGTAGCCTACCTGATGTACGCGCGTGGTGCCTTCGAGCGTACCCAGGAGCTGGTGCTGATTGCTGACGACTCCGAAGGAGTGGTGGTGGGCATGGACATGACGTTTTCCGGCTTCCCGGTGGGCCGCGTGGCGCGCATCGAGTTGTCGCCCGAGGGCAACGCGCGCATTATCGTGAACGTGCCGAGCAAAGATGCGCACTGGCTGCGTACGTCGAGTGTGTTCACCATGGAAAACGGCCTGGTGGGTGGGCCGAAGATTCGCGCCTTCAGTGGCGTATTGACGGACCCACCGCTGCCGGGCGGCGCAGAGCGCAAGGTTTTGCGTGGTGACGCCACCGCCGAGATCCCAAAAATGATTGCGAGCGTTCGCGATCTGGTGAGCAACCTCGGAGCCATTACAGCCGCCGACGCGCCGCTCGGAGCCAGTCTGCGCAGCCTGCAGACGGCCACCGAGCGCCTGAACGGCCCCGGCGGTGCCCTGGGTGTGCTGCTGGGCAGCGAAGCAGAAGCGAAGAAGCTGGCCGTGGCGCTCGACCGCACCAACACCCTGCTGGCGCGCCTGGACGGCCTGGTTGTCAAGGCCGATAGCATCGCGGCCAAGACCGACGGCATTGTGGCCAAGGCCGATGCCCAGGTGTTCGGACCATCGGGTGTGGTGCCTGAGACACGGGCTACCGTGGTGCAGCTCAACGGCCTGCTGGCCGACGCGCGCAACAGCCTGAAGAAGGTGGACGCGGTACTCGTCGAGGCCCAGGCCATTGGTGCCAATACGCGTGAAGCCACGAACGACCTGGGTGCCTTGCGCGGCGAGGTCGATGCCAGCCTGCGCAAGGTGGAGCAACTGATCAACGAGATCAACCGCAAATGGCCGTTCAAGCGCGATACCGAGATCAAATTGCCATGAGCCTGCCTGTCCCGCGTAGCCTGCGCTGGCTCTTTCTGGCGACCGAACTCCTGCTGGCCGCCTGCGGCACCACTGCGCCGCAGCCCGACTGGCAGATGAACGCGAAAAGCGCGATGGAGCGCGCGCAGCAGGCCTATTTGACGGGCAATAGCCGGGTCGAGGTGGCGGAGTTCGCCCGCGCGCGCGCCGAGGTGGCCAGCACCGGGCGCGCCGACCTGATGGCACGTATCGAGCTGGCACGCTGCGCGACGCGGGTGGCCAGCCTGGTGTTCGAACCCTGTGCCGGTTACGCGCCGTTGGCGCAGGACGCAGCCGCACCGGAACGTGTTTATGCCGACTATCTGGCCGGTCGTGTACAGCCAGGCGACGCGGCGCTGCTGCCTGAACAGCACCGCCGTGCCGCTGTTGCAGGCGCACAGGTGCCGGACCTGAAATCGGTCGCGGATCCGCTGGCGCGCCTGGTAATGGCCGGCGTCTTGCTGCAGACCAGCCGCGCCGACCCGAGCGTGATTGCGGTGGCGATTGATACCGCCTCGGCAGAGGGTTGGCGGCGGCCTTTGCTGGCCTGGCTGGGTCTTCAAGCCCAGCGTGCGGAGGCGGCGGGAGACGCGGGAGAGGTAGCACGCATCCGGCGGCGGATTGCGCTGGCCAGTGACAGCACTGCGCGCGCACCGTGATGTCCGGTCCGATCACAGCGCGCACTGCATGATCGCGCTGGGTGGCGCAACCGGCGACCGACATAACCAAAGCTCATGTTGGTGAGCGTCGAAGGCATTGGCAATTTAGAAGGCAGGCCCATAAACTCCAGCGTACCTTGACACCCTCTGGTTGCTCTTGCAGCCAGAGGGTCAACAAGCCTTATCGATGTGCGAGGGCTATTTTGAACACTTCCGCTGGGGCAATCCGCGCACTGGTGCGTGACGGTGAGATCCACTCCTCGGTCTATACCGACACGGATATTTTCCGCCTTGAGATGGAGTCGCTGTTCCAGGCCAGCTGGTTGTTCATCGGGCACGACAGCCAGCTTCCTCAGCCGGGGGCGTTTGTCACCGGGAAACTGGGTAGCGTCCCAATTGTTTGCGTGAAGGCTCAGGACGGTGTTATCAGAACTTTTGTGAACCGGTGTCCGCACCGGGGTGCAGAGGTGTGTCAGGGCTCAACTGGAAGTGCCAAGAGGCTGGTGTGCCCCTACCACGGGTGGGCGTTTGAGCTCGACGGGAAGCTGAGTTGGGTGCCGCTGCGAGAAGAGTACGACGCTGCCGCTTGCGACCGCCTGACCGGTTTGGCGCCGGTGGGCGGAACCGAGAGCTACAGGGGGTTTATTTTTGCCTGCTTTGAGAAGCCCACGACGGGCCTGGAAGATTTTCTGGGGCACTTCAAAACGGTAATTGACGACCTGGTTGACCGGGCACCTTCGGGGGTGGTGCGCGCGAGCCCGTTCCTGATCAGACACAAGTACCGCGGCAACTGGAAGCTGACGTTGGAAAATCTGAATGACACGCTGCATGCACGGGTCACCCATGCGGCCGCCGCGCGGGCTGCGCAGAAGGTCGGGGATGCTACTGCAGGTATATCGGCCAACGCGTCGTTGGGAATGATGGTGGCAAATGCCAAGCCGCTGTCTGCCTTTCGCGACCTCACACTGGTGACGGAAAAAGGCGGGCACTCTTACTTTGGCGCGCACATGCCATCTGGCTATGGTGCCGCGCAGTCTGGCTACGCAGACGCGCTCGGAAAAACCAGGGGTGCCAAGGAAGCGCAACGGATTCTTGGTGTGCAGCGCCACGTGGCGATTCTGTATCCCGGCTCAAGCTGGCATGCGCGCTACCAGACAGTGAGGATCATCCAGCCGCTCGCGCCAGACCTTACCGAGGTGATTGGCTTCGTGTTCCAGCTTGATGGAGCACCCGACGAGGTGATGGACAGCGCGCTGGATTACTGCAACGGTGCCACCTCGCCTTTTTCCAGCGTGATCACCGATGACTTTGAGGTATGGGAAGGTATTCAGCGCTCAGCGCGCGACGCGCCAGGGTGGCTGCAGATTTCACGCCAGTACGAGCAGAGGGAAAGCGAGCCAGGAAACGGCAGTTATCCGGCAACGAGCGAGGCCTACATACGAAACCAGTATGTGCAGTGGATCAGAGCCATGGCGGAGAAGCGGCAATGAATGCGGCCGACTCTCCGCTCGGCCGGGTCCAAGACCTGATCGACCATGAGTCCATGTTATTGCGGACTGGCCAATTCAGGGCCTGGCTCGCGCTGTTTACCCATGACGGAAGGTACTGGATTCCGGTGGCACAGGCACAGACCAGCCCGCGAGACGGGCCATCTCATATCAACGAAACACGGCCCTTGCTCGATGCACGCGTCGAACGCTTGTACGATGTGCGAGTGTTGCCGCAGACGCCAGCGTCGCGTGTCTCGCGGCTGCATGGAAAACCATGGCTGATACGGGAAGCGGACGGCATGCTCGATGCGGGCGTGAGCTTTCACATCGTCGAGTCCAGGCCAAACAACGTGGGCGAAGATCCGCTGCGGCTTTTCGCTGGAGACGCGACTTACAGTCTGGTGCGGGACGACACAGCCGAAAGAGGCCTGCGAATACAGTGCAAGCGCATAGACCTTATCAATAGCGAGTCCGCCTTCTTCGGGGTTTCGGTATTGCTTTGAGCGATACTCCGTTTCCTGACCATTGGCTGGAGCAGTGTTGGAGCTGAGGCAACTTAAATACTTTCTTGGCATCCTGCGATACGGCAACTTCAATCGCGCTGCGGACGCGCTTTTTGTTACCCAACCGGCGCTTTCCAAGAGCATGCGTTCTCTGGAAGATGCACTTGGAGTCACGCTGCTGGAGCGCACTTCCTCCGGCGTGATCCCTACGCCGTATGGGCGCATCCTTGCCAACTATGCTGCGCTCGCATGCCAGGAGTTGCAGAGAGCGACCGAGGAAATCACCGCCCTGTCGACCCATGGCAGCGGCAGGATTGTCGTGGGTGCGGGCGCCGCGATCTTGCGTTATCTCATGCCGGCGACCTTCGAGCGGGTCTCGGCGCTGAGCCCGTCGCTGGAGGTCGTAATCAGCGAAGGTTCGCGCGAGCAATTGCACATCCAGCTGCTTCGGGGTGAACTTGATGTGGCTATCTGCTCGTTTGCGGAAGGTTTGGCTGGGTCTGAACTGGAGCAGGAAGTCATCCTTACCGACCGGCCTTATGTGGTTGCGCACCACTCGCACCCGCTGCATCGGCAGAAAGCTGTCAGCGGGCGCGACTTGAGCAAATTCCGCTGGATAGTGCCGAATGTCGGCGAGCAGGAGCGCGCCCAGTTGTCCGCCATGATGACGGCCGATGGCGGCACAGCCCCTGTCGTGGCGGTGGAGACCACGTCTTCCACCTTGATGGCGCAGCTTATCGGCCAGCAGCCGTTTCTGAGTTACCTGCCAGGGCTGCTACTGGCGACCGATCCGGCTTACAGCAACATACAGGTAGTTCGCACTGCGATGATCTGGCCATCGCACGAAGTCTGCATCGTGTACCGAAAAGGCAGCATCCAGTTGCCCGTCATCGAAACCTTCCTGAGCGCGGTCAGGGCGGCTGCGGCCCAGGTCTCGGCGGCAGCGTCGGACAAATCGGGGTATCGCTCTCGGACCGTTAGCGCGAACGAGGGGTGACGGCGAGTTATAGCTCCTGTCCTTGATTTCATTTGCGTGGATTCGCCCCGCACAGCACACTCCATGAAACTTGGAGTGGTGCATGCTCAGCGAACGCATTGAAGGTAAATGGATCGACAGTTTTTGCCGCACTTTCGAGCTTTGCGGTGTCAAGCCAGGGGAAACGGTTGCGATCCTTTCGGAAACACTGTCTCGCCCCATCAACATCCATTTGTCGGAGTTGGCGTTGTTGCGTCTTGGGGCGCGCCCGTTCCATGTCATTGCACCGACACCAGCGCAACAAACCGAGGTGGCGATTCGCTCTACCGGTTGCTCGGTCGCATTGGCTGGCAACGAAGGGGTACTGGCTGCCCTGTGCGCTTCGACGTTTGTAGTTGATTGCACCGTGGAGGGTGTGATGCATTCTTCCGATCTTCCCAAGGTGCTGCAGGCCGGTGCGCGGGTGCTGTACGTCAGCAATGAGCATCCTGAAATACTGGAGCGCTGCGCGCCTTCTCTGGCGGTACGCAGCCGATTCGAGAAAGCCCTGAAGAAGCTGACATCAGCCAAGACGATGCATATCTCGTCTGCCGCAGGTACCAAGCTGGACATCCGTGTCGAGGGCGCACCGGCAGGTGGAGGGTGGGGCGCAATTGAAGCAAGTGGGGGGATGGACCACTGGCCCGGCGGTCTGGTCGCGTGTTTCCCGACCGCCAACTCGATAAACGGTGTTCTTGTGATGGACCGCGGCGACATAAACCTCACGTTCAAGCGTTACATGGAGTCACCGGTACGGCTCGTGATCGAAAGCGACTACGTGGTTCGGGTCGAGGGTGATGGTTTCGATGCTGAACTGATGCGCAGCTATTTTGCGGGATGGAAAGACAAGAATGCCTATTCGGCCGCGCATGTCGGGTTCGGCCTGAATACCGGCGCACGCTGGGACTCCATGACCATGTACGACCGGGGTGACCACAATGGTGTGGAGCAGCGCGTGTATGGAGGCAACTTCTTGTACTCGACCGGTGCCAACGAGTTCGTTGGGCGCCACACCCTGGGCCATTTCGACCTCCCTATCCGCAATTGCACGGTTACGCTCGATGGTGAGGCGGTGATCCGGGCGGGCGTTCTGCAGGGAGACCTGGCCTGATGCCGTGCGCCCGGTGGCAGAGCCGTTTGATCAGTGGACCCGTGTTGATAGTCAGGCGGTGCTAGCGCCATGGCCCGGCATGCAGAGATCGCAGGCGCAGGCTTTGGTGGCTTGGTGGCTGCTATCGGGCTTGCCCGGGCGGGCTGGACCGTCCGGGTACATGAGCGCACACCATTTGTCAGATCGGAGGGTTACGGAATTGCCGTGCACCGCAACGGCGTCCTGGTGCTCAAGTCTCTTGGCGTCTTCGATCAGATACTGCAACGCTCGGTTCGCGTGTCCCACCTGGAGACCCGGCGTGCTGATGGATCTCTCACTTCGCAGGTTCCGGCCCGGCTCACCTACCGCATTTCGCGCCAGCACATGATCGCTGTGTTGTGCGCCGCCGCGCGCAAGGAAGGGGTGGAAGTGGTGCTCGACTCCGAAGTCGTCGGTGCGCAGTCGCAGGGCGCCCTGCAGCTTCGGGATGGGCAAGTGCTGGCGGCTGATCTGGTCATCGGTGCGGACGGGGTGAACTCGCGTGTGCGTGACTCGCTGGGATTGCTTGATCGGCAAGTTCTTTTACCTGACGGTGCCATGCGCTTCGTATTTCCGGTTCGAGCTGCCGCGCCGCTGATTGACCCGGTGACAGGGGCTGCGGCAATCGAGTACTGGTCTGGGTCCAGGCGTCTGATCTGGAATGCGTGTGCAGCCGACGAGATCTACGTAGCCATGAGCTGTCTGGAGGCCGACAAAACCGGCCAGACCGTGCCGCTGGATCTGGATTCGTGGCGGCGCGCCTTTCCTGGACTTGCCGAAGACCTCGCGCGCATGCCGCAGGCGGTCGACTGGGAACATGTCAAATGGGTGCGCTTCCAGACCATCCGTCTCAAGCGCTGGTCCGCCGGGCGCGTCGCGATACTGGGCGATGCCGCCCATGCCATGCCACCCAACCTCGGCCAGGGCGGGGGCTGCGCGATGATGAACGCGCTGTCTCTGGCGAGCGAACTGGCAGATGCGCCATCGATCGAAGGTGCGCTGCAGCAATGGGAGCGGCGCGAGCGGCCCTTGACGGAACACACCCAGAAATGGTCGCGTATGTATTCGGCAACAACGCTGTGGCCACCGTGGTTGCGTTCGGTCGCATTTGCCGCTACCGGGCGGATTGGATGGCTGCGAACCCAGTACCAGCGCACAGCCAACCACATACCTCAAGGCGTCCGGCCTGAGTTCACCTGAAAAGAGAACCAATTGGAAACACTGCTTGTACCCGGAACACCGAAAATAGCTCTTGACCAGCAAGGCTCTGGCGAGGTGCTGCTATTTGTTCACGGTATCGGCGGCAACCGTTCCAACTGGCACGAACAGATTGAGTTTTTTGCGCCGCGCTATCGTGCCGTAGCAGTCGATGTCCGCGGTTGGGGTCTGAGCGAGGATTACGACGGGGCGTTGGACTTCGACGATGTGGTCGCAGACATTGCCCGGGTACTGGCGCACCTTGGGGTAGCGGACTGCCACCTTGTTGGCCTGTCCATGGGCGGCCTGATTGCGCAGCATGTACTCTGGCGTGCGCCACAGATCGTGCGCTCGGCTGTGTTTGCCGATACGTCCGTAGGTCCAGGGGAAGAGCATGACGCGCAATGGATTGAAGAATTCCTGAGTCTGCGCAAGGCACCGCTTTTGTCAGGGCTGACGCCGGCCGATATTGCGCCAAACGTGGCGCGTTCACTGGCGGCACCGAATGCACCGGCTTCGTCTACCAAACGGCTTGAAGCGAGCATCGCCGCGCTTCACAAGGAGTCGTACCTCAAAGCGCTGGACTATGTTGCCAACTACAAACGCAGACTCGACCACGCCTCAGTCAGGGTGCCGGTGCATGTCATGGTCGGTGAGTTCGACCAGCTGACGCCGCTTGCGCGGGCACAGTCCCTCGCAGCGCGCTTTGCCAATTGCAAAGTTGATGTAGTACCAGCGGCGGGACATTTGTCCAACATGGACAACCCAAGCGCGTTCAACCAGCAGCTCGATGCGTTCTTGGCCTCCTATAGCTCACCAAGCGGCAGGTCGGCATGATTCTGGTCACTGGCGCTACGGGCAACACCGGGCGGGCAGTCGTCGCGGGCCTGCTGGCGGCGGGCGCAGAAGTGCGGGCCATGGTCCGTCACCCGGAACAAGCCGCCAGTTTCCCAAAAGGGGTGGAGGTGGCGGTCGCCGATATGGGCGTGGCGAGTTCATTGCCGTCAGCGCTGGAGGGTGTTGAGCAGATGCTGCTCATATCGCCGCTGGATCCCGGCCTGGTGGAAATGCAGGGCCGCATGGCGCAGGCAGCAAGGGTGGGTGGGGTGCGGCGCATTGTCAAGATATCCACGGAGATAGCGGATGTGCAATCGGAAGCCCTGATTGGACGCTGGCACGGTCTGGCAGAACGGGAGGTGGAGGCCACTGGCTTGGCGTTCTTCCACCTCAGGCCGTGCAACTTCATGCAGAACCTGTATTCCTTCGCGGCGCAAATCGACTCGTCTGGCGGGTTCTCGGCACCGTTGGGGTCAGCGCAGATCAGCCTGGTCCACGTTGAAGATGTGGCCGCCGTGGCGGTGGCGGTACTGCTCAAATCCGAGCTTGCAAGCGACTCACTGGTCGTGACCGGCGAAGACCGCCCGACCTACGGGGAGTTCGCGCAGGCTCTTGGTAGTGCGCTGGGAAGGCCGGTCCGTTATGAGGCTACAACGCCGGAGGTTGCCCAGCAACGGTTTGTCGCAACCGGCATGCCGGCCTGGAAAGTCCACGAACTTTTACGTATGTACGTTCACCTGCAGCA
>JANOCN010000332.1:0-2134 GCA_031412185.1 Betaproteobacteria bacterium
GCATACAGAGCAATGCGTACATGCCCTTGAAAGTGGAGCAATCCGTAACTTTGCCTAACTGGCTGCGTGACCGCCCCTTGGTTGAAGGCAGCCGTCTGGGAATTGTTGGCGGAACCATTGGTCGTCTGGTCAAGGTGATGCTCATCAAGGCGACCTTGAAGTACTGTGAAAGCGAGGGTATCGACTGGGCCATCGTTGCGGCGCGCGCACCCATCGACCGACAATACGCCCAACTCATGTTTGAAGATCTGTATCCGGACGAAGGATTCATTCCGATGCGCCATGGCAACAATATCCCCCATCGGGTGATGGGCTTCGAGATTGAAACCGGGCACCAGCGACTGGTGGACGCCGATCACCCGATGCTCAAATTCATGAGTTACACCCACCATCCGGATATTGACGTGTATGTTGCACCGGAGGCGAATTGGGGCCTTTTTCCGGCGCCGACCTTAGCACGCGTTGCACCGACTCTGGGTCGTCGGCCCGTCTGATTGGCGCAACAATCGGCCCTTTTGGAGGCTGAGGGCGGTTCTTAACTAGCCCGAGCGATTGACTAAAAGTCGTGCATGCGTAGACTAGCCAGATCGCGATGGATGTATCCAGCGGTTACAAGGACGCATGGCGGAACGGGATTTGTCGTGGAAGAAAGCAGCCAAGTCCCGTTTTTCTTCGGGCATGGATCGCCTTGTCTGGGCACTTTCAATCTACTTGGTGCCGATAGGAATCGTGCTCGTTTCCATAGCGGCCCTGTCGATGTGGGAAGACCAGTACGAAGGCGGCGCGCCGACACCGCTGGAGCTGCGGATCTTGCAGGACGAATCGGGTTTGCTGACGCCCGGGCAGGCCTTGCAAAATCTGCAGAATGCTCCGACCCTCAAGCATTTTGAAACGCGTAGGTCTGAGCAACCCATCTGGTTTGCTTTTGGCCAGACACCGCAGACCAACGGTGGTGCAATCGTCGAGATTCCATCACGCCATGCGGTCAAGGTCGCCTGTTGGGACAACGTTTCACTCAAACCATTGGGTCAGGCGTCCCGGGTTAGTTCACAAGGTGCGTTGAGCCCGGCCAAGGCGGGTTTTGCGCTGATGTTGGACGCGGACTCTGCGGGTGCGCTGTGCCGCGCATACTTTGTGGGACCGGCGCGCCTGAGCGCGTCATGGTGGGCGGCGGACGATCTAAGAAACTCGATCCAGGAATTCCACCGCAACTCGGGTTTGCTGGACGGGGGCCTGATTGTCCTGGCGGTGTTTGTGCTCATGACCGCCTGGATCAACCGACAGATTCTGTACGTTTTGTTTGCCGCTTGGCTGGTCGTCACATTGCGTATGAGCGCAATTTCAGCGGGCTGGGACATCCAGTGGCTCGGCCACAGCCTGCCCGCAGATTGGTTGTCGACGGGGCGCGCAGTCACAGTCGCTGTGTATGGGTTGCTTACGCTTACGCTTTTCAGAAGTCTGTTCAAGGACGATCTGGCCAAGACCCGGTTCGAAAAGCCGCTGCACATAACGCAGTGGTTGTGCCTTCCGTTTCTATTTATTTCGGCCACTTTGCCGTACAAGGTATGGCAGCCAGTGATGTGGCTGGTGGCCGGAACATGGTCGGTGTTGATGACACTGGCCCTGCTGGATATCCTGCGTCGCACCCGCTCCAGGGTTGCAATGTGGTACGGGGCTTCATTGGGCGTGGCTTTTCTGTCGGTGCTGGCCGAAATAGCAGCCGCAGTATCCGGCATCAAGGAGTTGGCCATTGCGACCAACTTTGTCACAGTTGCGCTTTCCTCCAGTTTGCTGGCCGCTCTCGCGATCGCTGAACAGTTCCGCATAGAACACGCACAGCGCCTGAGCGTACAGGCGGAACTGGAGCACAACTTCCTGGCCATGCCGATCGGTTTGTTCTCGCTCGATCCGCAAGGCCGTTTCCTGAGTGCCAATCCGGCCTTGCACGAAATGCTTGGCCCCCATGTGCTATCGGCTGGCAGCAACTCGTGGCAGCAGTACTTCGAGCAGGGTGCCTGGACCCAGCTGCACCATTTTGTCTATGCGCGCGTGGGTGGAGAGCTGGAGATAAGGGGAAAACCGCCGCGCGATGGCAGCGAACCCCGCCGTGTTTTTTTCCAGGCCACACAGGCTA
>JANOCN010000333.1:0-1749 GCA_031412185.1 Betaproteobacteria bacterium
GGCACCCAGCATCCATTCAGCCATACCAATGGCGCGCAGATGCTGGGTCTTGCCGCCGTGATTGACGATCCGCACCCGCACCTGCTTGACTGCGCTGTGCGGGTCTACACTCCAACTGGCGGTGATCTCCACATCGCCGCGCCGGTGCTGGAACGTGCTGCTGCCCTGCCCGTGCGACACCTGGTAAGTGATGCCAGCATCGCCCCAGGCTCCTGGCGTCATGCTCCACACCTCCATGGTTTTGCGGTCTTGCAGCAGGAACCACTCCGACGGTGGATCCGCTACCGGGTCGTTCGACCAGGGTGTGATCTGGTTCAATCGGCTGTTCTGTGCCCAGGTGTAACCGCCCCCGCCATCTGAGATCTGGCAACCGAATTGCGGATTGGCCAACACATTTATCCAGGGCCGAAGCGGGCGCATATTGGCGTTGACATCGAACCGGAAATCGCCCGATCCCGCTACGAACTGGCCTGCCGGCACTGTGATGGGCAGGTGCAGCGCGCTCACCACGGCAGTAGGAGCCATCACCTGGCCCTGCCGCTGTGCCAGCGGTGCCTGCTGAGTGTCGCTCCACTCCTGCACATGGTGGGGCAGCGGGCGCCCGTCGGCATTGAACTGGACCCGCGCCAGTGTCTGCAGGGTGCTCAGTTCGTCCGCCGAAACGTCGTCCGCGCGCAGTACGAACAAGTTGGTGCTGGCTGGGGACTGCAATGTGGTGCTGTCGCTCAGATAGCGCTCGCGCATGGCGGTGATTTCGCGCTGAAGCGCCATCAGGTAGGAGGTGGCTTCCGAGTTCAGCACCACCAGGTCACACGCCAGCCCACCCCACGACCACAGATTGAGCCCTTGTACCAGAGAACGCAGCAAGCCGACCCCTTGCGTTACGCCTGCCGAGACCAGAATGACCGGGCGTTCGCCCGAAATCCCAAAACGCCACAACAATCGCCGGTCGCAGACAGCAGCGGACAAGTTTTGATTTGGTGTCGGCTGTTCCTGCGCACGGGTCAGGTTCATCACCAGCGCTGATGCGACCGTTTGCAAGGCTGCAAAGTTTTCGGCACTCAGACCCAGCGCGCGCAGCCGTATGCCGGTGAGCGTCGCCGACATCAGGGAACTGCGCCGCACGTTGCCTGGTTGGCGGTATTTGTCGATCACCGCGCGCAAGGTTGCGCCATTCGCACTGGCTGCGGTGGCAAAGGTCAGGTTGGCGCGCGATTGCGGCGCTATGCGCAGCCGCACGCTGAAGCAGGCTACCGGGTCGAGTCCGGTGGTAAGAGTCTTCTCGCCGCCGCCATCAGCGGCCGGGTCGGCCGCGCTAGCGCCAGGTGGTTGGTCGGGCAGCGGATCGAACGATGCCAGTGGGTGGCTGGCGCTGCGGTTGCGCCCCAGCCAGCGTTGGCGGTCGGTTTGCACGCTCACCTGCGTCACCTGCGCCACGATGTCGGTCAAAAAGTGCGCTGCCTGCATCCCTGCCTCGGTGGCCAGCCGTGGCCTGCGTTCAAACACCAGAGCCTGGTGCTCGGCGTGCCACTGCGCCCGTACAAAAAGGTTGGAGAACGCTGGATGCGCGTCGTCTGCGCGCGGGTCCGCCAGCGTGACCTCAAAACTCGATACCAGCTCAATGTCCAGCGGCTGGTCGCCCAGGTTGCGTAGCTCGATCTTGCGGAATTCAATATCGTCCTCGGGGCTGACCCATACCGTCGTGTGCGCCTGAACGTCAGCCCACACGGCGTCGAAACACACCCGGTC
>JANOCN010000334.1:0-3259 GCA_031412185.1 Betaproteobacteria bacterium
GCGGATGCGGTGGCCGGGTCAGCAGGCGCGCCGGCCGACAGACGTGCGGCAAAATTCCACACCCGGCGCAAGAAGCGGTACGAACCCTCCACCGCCGCGTCATTCCACTCCAGCGTGGCTTCGGGCGGCGCAGTAAACATGGTGTACAGGCGGGCAGTATCGGCACCGTATCTCTCTATCAGGTCCTGCGGGTCGACCCCATTGTTCTTGGACTTGGACATGGTGGTCCAGCCTTCGTAGGTAACCGGCAGCGCGTCCGCCTTGGCAGTGGCCGACAGCACCTGCGCATGCTCGTCACGCACGATGTCCAGGTCGTGCGCCCAGTAGTACTGCTTGCCGGCCTTGTCGCCACTGCGCGCAAAGGATTCGTTGAGCACCATACCCTGGGTCAGCAATTTGGTGAACGGCTCGTCGATCCGGACCAGCCCCATGTCGCGCATCACCTTGGTCCAGAAGCGCGCATACAGCAGATGCAGGATGGCGTGTTCTATGCCACCGATGTACTGGTCCATCGGCATCCAGTAGGCGGTACCCCCCGCCACCATGGCCAGGTCGTTCTTGGGGTCGCAGTAACGCATGTAGTACCACGATGAGTCCACAAACGTGTCCATGGTGTCGGTCTCGCGCCGCGCCGGCCCGCCGCATACCGGGCAGACCACACCCGCATGGAAGCCCTGGTGCGTGTTGAGCGGGTTACCCGAACCGTCGGGCACGCAATCCTGCGGCAGCACCACCGGCAAGTCGCGCTCGGGCACCGGCACCGCCCCATGCTCCGGGCAGTGGATGATGGGGATCGGTGTGCCCCAGTAGCGCTGGCGGCTGATGCCCCAGTCGCGCAACCGCCAGGTGATTTTCTTCTCCCCCAGGCCACGCACCTGCAGCGCATGGCTGATGGCGTTGACCGCGTCGCCGTAAGTCAATCCGCTGAAGCTGTCGGAGTTGACCGTGACCCCGCGTTGTTTATCACCATACCAGTCCTGCCACTGGTCGTAGTCATAGGTCAGGCCATCCACCAGGATCACCTCGATGATCGCAATGCCGTATTTCTTGGCAAAGATGAAGTCGCGCTCGTCGTGCGCTGGCACGCCCATGACTGCACCATCGCCGTAACCCATCAGTACATAGTTGCCGACCCAGATTTCGATCTGGTGCCCGTTCAGCGGATGCGTGACGAACAAGCCGGTGCGCACGCCTACTTTGTCTTTGACCGCGAGCTCGGCCTCCGTCGTGCCGCCGCGTTTGCAGTCTTCAACGAAGGCCGCCAGCGCCGGGTTGGACGCTGCAGCATGGGTCGCCAGCGGGTGCTCTGCTGCCACCGCGCAGAAAGTTACCCCCATCAGCGTGTCGGCACGGGTGGTGAACACATACATCCGGCCGTCACCGATCAGCTTGCCGGACGCGTCGGAGATAGCGTGGGTAAAGGCCAGCCGTACGCCCTCGCTCTTGCCGATCCAGTTCTCCTGCATCAGCTTGACGCGCTCTGGCCAGCCGGGCAGCTCTTCCTGCACCTGGCCCAGCAACTCCTCGGCGTAGTCGGTGATCTTGAGGTAGTAACCGGGGATTTCGCGCTTCTCCACCGCCGCGCCGGTGCGCCATCCCTTGCCATCTATCACCTGTTCGTTGGCCAGCACGGTCTTGTCCACCGGGTCCCAGTTCACGACCTGGGTCTTACGGTAGGCAATACCCTTGTCCAGCATCTTCAGGAACAGCCACTGGTTCCACTTGTAGTAGGTCGGGTCACAGGTGGCGGTCTCGCGGCTCCAGTCGATAGCCAGGCCAATCGCCTGCATCTGCCGCTTCATGGTGGCGATGTTGTCGTAGGTCCACTGGGCCGGCGGCACCTTGTTCTTCATGGCGGCGTTTTCGGCCGGCAGACCGAATGCGTCCCAGCCCATCGGCATCAACACGTTGTAGCCCTTCATGCGCAGGTAACGCGTGAGCATGTCATTGATGGTGTAGTTGCGCACATGCCCCATGTGCAGCTTGCCACTCGGGTAGGGCAGCATCGAACAGGCGTAAAACTTCTTTTTCGACGCGTCTTCGGTCACCCGGTAAGCATCGCGGGCAGTCCAGTGGGCCTGGGCCGCTTTCTCCACGGCGAGATGGTCGTATTTGTCTTGCATGGCAGGGGGTCTGG
Source organism: Betaproteobacteria bacterium (assembly GCA_031412185.1). Lineage (GTDB taxonomy): Bacteria > Pseudomonadota > Gammaproteobacteria > Burkholderiales > Burkholderiaceae_C > CAISIP01. The sequence continues at coordinate 2,138 of JANOCN010000334.1, forward strand.
CGGCGGGAATGCCGTACCTGCCTGATTCTAGGCGCTGGTCCCGGCGACCGCCCCGACGCCGCTATCATCCTTCGCAGAGCGCGCCTTGCGCCAGGACCGCATCGGCAACCCCCCCAGCACCAATGAACAAAGACCAGCTTAAAAGGCTCGAAGCCGACCTTTGGCGCGCCGCCCACAGCCTGCGTGCTCGAAAGACAGATTGGGCTTCTCGCAGTCACCCGCCGGAACGTGTCTGGAAAAGCTCGGCAACGCCTTTCAGAACATCACTAGGACACACGATGTCCTGCGCGACCAGCTCGGGCTTGCGGTGATACCTGATACGCCATGGGACGAGCTGGCGGCGTCCTTCGAGAAGCGGCATCCAATAACCCACAATCTGGGCATCGTGGATCGCAAATACCTTGAGCGCGCGCAAGGTCCTGATCGCGAGGGCCGCGAAGTTGGCATTTCCGCTGCTGAGGTCGTGTCCACGCTTGATCAGGTTTTGGTGGCCGTGACGGCAGTCCACGGCTGTCTGTTTCAGGCAGTACCGTCGAAGAAATCGGGCGAATTACTGCTGACCCAGCCGCGCACCGAGTGAATGGGCGCGCTGTTTTCGTGGGCTAGGCGCGCGCCAACGCATGTCACCCGGCCGGACGCCCGGTTCGTTGATTGCCGAAATCGGTCAATACGTTTGACGTATCTCGTATCATTCGCTACCGTACAGGCGCATGATCGTCAGCTATCGCGACAAGCGCACCAGGACGTTCGCCGAAGGCAAACGGGTCAAGGCTTTCTCAGGCTTTGAGCGAAAGGCCGAACTGTATCTGGACCAGCTGGACGCGGCGACTTCGCTGCTCGATCTCGATTTGCCGGGTAACCGGCTGGAAGCGCTCAAGGGCGACCGCAAAGGCCAGTTCAGCATTCGCATCAACGACCAGTGGCGGCTCTGCTTTGAATGGCCTAAAACGGGAAGAGGCCCCAGCAACGTTGAAATTGTGGACTACCACTAGGGAGGACAACATGGGACGCAGTGCTATTCATCCCGGCGAACATCTCGCCGCGCAGCTGGCGGCCGAGTTCCGCCGCGCTCATGTTGTTGAGCACTTCCAGCTGCGCGGCGAGATGTTCGCCGGGATGAAT
>JANOCN010000335.1:0-2647 GCA_031412185.1 Betaproteobacteria bacterium
ACCTGGCTGGTCGGCTCGCCGACGTCGTTGACGCGAACGCAGAAACCATCGACACCCTGCCGGTACCGGTGATGACCGCGTTGGCACTCAAATACGGCTGGTTGAAAAGCGACTTTCCGTCCCGTGACGGATTCATGAATATCGCACCTCTTTCCACGTGACACGCGTGGGCGTCTGCAGAGCCATCTTCCGGAGGTGATGCAACTGCAGCATAAGGCCATGTCTGACGCCGCTTTCATGGCCACGCAAACGCCCCTCGCGCCTAGAATTCGTGGCCAAGAAGAACGATATCTGGAGCATCCATGACTACTGCCGCGCTTGCCGAACTGATGGCCTACACCAAGGCCCACGCTGGCCCGGCCGGCCACCAGATGGCCAATTTTGTGGCTGCATATTTTGAACGTGCGGACCCCGACGAAGTGCTGGCGCGCGGACCGGCGACGTTGTTTGCCATTGCCAATGCGCACTGGCGCCTGCTCGACCAGACGCGCGTGGCACCCGCTGCCCGCATCCGCGTGTTCAACCCCACGCTGGCAGAGGACGGTTTCTCCAGCGATCACACGTCGGTGCAGATCGTACATCACGACATGCCGTTTCTGGTGGACTCGGTGACGATGGCTGTCAACCGCAGCGGACGCACGGCCCACTGGATCGTGCATCCGCTTCTTGCCGTTGCGCGCAACGCAGATGGCCGTGTCTCCCAGGTGGCCGGCGCTGCCATGGCGGGCACCCAGTTGCAGGCGGGTGTGGTGGAGTCGCTGATCATGGTCGAGTGCGACCGTATCGTGAGCGACGCCGAGCGCGACAAGCTGGCAGCTGCGCTCGAACGCGTGCTGGCCGACGTGCGTGCGGCCGTGCTCGACTGGCGCGCCATGCTGACGCGCGTGGACGAAGTTTGCAAGGTATCTGCTGATTCACCCCTGAGCGCCACCACGCGGCAAGAGGGCATCGCCTTCCTGCGCTGGCTCGAAGACCGGCATTTCACCTTTCTCGGTGCCCGCGAGTACGATATCCGGCGCGACGGTGCCACGGTCAGCCTGGTGGCGCGGGCCGATTCCGGGTTGGGCATTTTGCGCGGCGCGGTCCGCACGGCCGAACTGGTCTTGCCTGCAGAAGCAGCAGCCCTGCTGGACGCGGACGAACTGGTGCTGGTGACCAAGGCCATGACCCGCTCCACAGTGCATCGCCCGGCCTGGCTGGACTACGTTGCAGTCAAACGTTTTGACAACACCGGACAGGTGGTGGGTGAGTCACGTTTCCTGGGGCTGTACACATCGACCGCCTACTCTGCTGCAGTCGGTGACATACCGCTGGTGCGTCGGCGCGCTGCGCATGTGATTGGTGTCGCCGGTGTGGTACCTGACAGCCATGCCGCCAAGTCGCTGCAGTCGATTCTGGACGTGTACCCGCGCGACGAGCTGTTCCAGATCGATGCTACGACCCTGGCCGAACACGCCATCGGCATCCTGCGTTTGCAGGAGCGCCAGCGTACACGGCTGTTCCTGCGCCGCGACCCGTTTGGCCGCTTTACCTCGGCTCTGGTGTTTGTGCCACGCGACCGCTACAACACCGAATTGCGTGTGAAGATCGGCGTGGAGTTGATGGCGGCTCTGGACGGCCGCTCTCTCGAATTCACGCCCATGCTGACCGACAGCCCTATGGCGCGCATCCACTACCTCGTGCGCGCCAAGGTCGGCGCTCCCGTGGTTACCAACCAGGATGCGCTGGAAGCGCGTATTGCCCGCCTGGCCCAGCGCTGGGAGGATGACTGCGGCGGCGAGTTGTTGCGCGCGCATGGCGAAGGTTTGGGCCTGGTGCTGGCGCACCGCTTTGCCAGCGCATTTCCGATCGCGTACCGCGAAGACTTCGCGGCCGTTGTGGGGGCGGAAGACGCCGACATACTCGCCGGACTTTCGGCCAAGGCACCCATGGCCGTCAAGTTGTACCGCCCGCTGACGGCAGCGCCGGGTACGCTGCGCCTGAAGATCTACAACACCGCCAAAGTGGCTTTATCGGACTCGTTGCCTGTGCTCGAACGGCTGGGTGCACGGGTGCTGGACGAGCACCCTTACCGGATTGGCAGCGACGCTTTGTGGATTCACGACATGGGTCTGCAGGTGAGTACCGATACCGAACTGTCGCGCATCAAGGCGCGTTTCGAGGCGTTGTTCTCGCTGGCCTGGCGTGGCGACGTAGAAAGCGACGACCTGAACAAACTGGTGCTCACTACAGACCTGGATGCACGGGCCATCAATGTGCTGCGCGCCTACACCCGTTACTTCAAGCAACTTGGTTTCGCCTTCAGCCAGACTTACATTGAAGCCGCCCTGAACCGGCATGCAGCGATTGCCCAGGCCATCGTGGCACTCTTCAACGCCCGTTTCGACCCGGGCTTGTCGCAGGACCGGCAGGCGTCGCAACAGCGCCTGAGCCAGAGCATAGAAGCCAGTCTGGCCAGTGTCGCCAGCCTGGACGACGACCGCATACTGCGCCAGTTTTTTGCTACCGTTGCCGCCACCGCGCGCACTAACCTGTGGCAAAAAACGGCGGCCGGAGCGGATAAGCCGTATCTGTCGTTGAAGCTAAAGCCGCGCAAGGTACCGGGTGTGCCCGAGCCCAAGCCGCTGTTCGAGATCTGGGTCTATTC
>JANOCN010000336.1:0-1854 GCA_031412185.1 Betaproteobacteria bacterium
CTCAAAGGGCGCTTGTTGGCACCTGCTGGTGCGCAGTGGGAGCATGCACTTGGCTATTGGCGCACCCTGCATTCAGACCCCGACGCAAAATTCGATGCAGTTGTCAATCTTGATGCGTCACTAATCACGCCGCAGGTTACCTGGGGAACCTCACCCGAGATGGTGCTGGGTGTGGAAGGTCACGTACCCGACCCGGACAAAGAGAAGGACGCCAATAGGCGCGGCGCCATCGAGCGTGCGTTAGCGTATATGGGCCTGGAGCCGGGCAAGGCGCTGGCAGACATTTATGTGGACAAGGTGTTCATCGGGTCTTGCACCAACAGCCGCATTGAAGACATGCGCGAAGCCGCCATGGTGGTGAAGAAGCTGGGCCAGAAAGTCGCCCGCAACATCAAGCTGGCGCTGGTTGTGCCGGGGTCCGGTCTGGTTAAATTACAGGCTGAGCGCGAGGGGCTGGACAAGATTTTCAAGGCGGCTGGTTTCCAATGGCGCGAGCCCGGCTGCTCCATGTGTCTGGCAATGAATGCCGACCGGCTGGAACCCGGAGAACGCTGCGCTTCCTCCAGCAACCGCAACTTTGAGGGCCGCCAGGGCGCGGGCGGTCGTACCCACCTTGTCAGTCCGGCGATGGCCGCCGCCGCCGCCATACATGGCCACTTTGTCGACATACGAAAATTTGTTTGAGACGAAGGGAAAATGATGCAGAAATTTACCGTGCACACTGGGTTGGTTGCCCCCATGGATCGGGAAAACGTCGACACCGACGCCATCATTCCCAAACAGTTTCTCAAGTCGATTCGCAAGACCGGGTTCGGCGAGAATCTGTTTGACGCATGGCGGTATCTGGATCCAGGGTTCCCGGGTCAAGACCCTGCCAGCCGCCGCCCCAACCCCGAGTTTGTGTTGAACCAGCCGCGGTATTCGGGCGCGTCCATTTTGATTGCGCGCAAGAACTTCGGCTGCGGCTCGTCGCGCGAACATGCCCCGTGGGCGCTCGACCAGTTTGGGTTTCGGGCCATCATTGCGCCAAGTTACGCAGACATTTTTTTCAACAACAGCTTCAAGAACGGGCTTTTGCCGATCACTCTCGAAGTGGCGCAGGTCGGCAGTTTGTTTGACGAAGTGCTGGCTTTCCCCGGCTATTCGCTCACCATCGACCTGGAGCGGCAAGTGGTCATCAAACCGCAAGGCGAGGAGTTGCCGTTCGAGGTGCAGGCTTTTCGCAAGTATTGCCTGCTGAACGGCTTTGACGACATCAGCCTCACCCTTCGACATTCCGACAAAATACGCAGTTTCGAGGCCCGCAGGCTGGCCGAGAAACCGTGGCTTGCCAACACCATGCCATACAAGGAGCCCTCATGAAACGTTTTATGTTGCGCCTCAGCTGGATTCTTGCAGTCCTGTCCGCGACCCCGTTCGCCCAGGCGGGCATCATCGAAGACCTCTTGGCAATACCGGCCATTCAATCGCTTCTTGGCAAATTGCCTGAGCTGCAGTCGGTTGTGCTGCGCTGCAACGATGTACGGTACAAACAACGTGAAGCCAAACTTTGCCAGCAAGCCGACGAGGCAAGCCGTCTGGCGCGTATGCCGGCCGAGTTGCGTTTCGTTATGTCAAACCCTACCTCTGCGGCTTCCATGCGCGAGTTATGTCTGGCCGTGCAGCCCACAGCAGCACGCAACAGTTATCTGTGCGTGGAGTTGGTGAAAGCCGACGTGGCGTTCAGCGTCCAGGTCCAGCAGCAGCAACAGGGCCTGGAGCAGTTGCGTATGCAGCAAAACCGCGAATCCATGGACAGGTAGCACCCACATTGGTGACAGGTACTGGAACGTTGGCTTTTGGAAACCAGAGACA
>JANOCN010000337.1:0-7854 GCA_031412185.1 Betaproteobacteria bacterium
TGAAAGCCGTCATGGCCCGGGTGCCGTTGATGCCCACCAGCCAGTCGGCCTCGGACCGGCAGCGTGCGGCGTCGGCCAACGGCAGCATCTGCTTGTCGCTGCGCAGGTGGTCGAAGCCGTCGCGGATGGCCTGCGGCGTCATGGATTGCAGCCAAAGCCGTTTGACCGGGTGTTTGGCCTTGCTGTACTGCTGTATCAGCCGGAAAATCAGTTCGCCCTCGCGCCCCGCATCGCAGGCGTTCACGAACGCATCCACGTCCTTGCGCTTGGACAGCCGCACGATGGCGTTCAGCCGCGTCTTGGTCTTGTCCATCGGCTTCAGGTCGAAATGCGGCGGAATCACGGGCAGGTGCGCAAAGCTCCACTTGCCGCGTTTCACATCAAACTCTTCCGGAGCCTGGATTTCCAGCAGGTGGCCGACCGCGCTGGTCACGACGTACTTCTCGTTTTCGAAATGGTCTTCGAGTTTTTCGAACTTGCCGGCCACCGGCGTCAGCGCGCGCACGATGTCCTGGGCCACGGATGGCTTCTCGGCAATAACCAGTATTTTGTTGAAAACCGCGTTTTTCATCTGACTACAATCCCCTAGGTCTCGCGTGCGCACAGGCGCACACACAGGCGCGCACCCACGCGCGCCCATACGAGTTCACATTACCAAATTTCCAAGACGTGCCGAAAACCATGCCCCTGCAAGATCAGCGCCGCATTCAGACCCGGCGCTCCGGCGTGCACGGAAAAGGCGTTTTTGCACTGCGCGACCTGGCCGAAGGCGAGACCATTATTGAATACGTCGGCAGTGTCATCAGCTGGAAGGAGGCGCAGCGTCGCCATCCACACAACCCGGCAGACCCGAACCACACATTTTATTTTCACATCGATGAAAAACGCGTGATCGACGCCTTGTACGGCGGCAACTCGTCACGCTGGATCAACCATTCGTGTGCGCCCAACTGCGAGGCCGACGAAGAAGGCGGGCGGGTATTCATCAAGGCACTGCGCAACATTGCAGCGGGCGAAGAGCTGAACTATGACTACGGCCTGATCATTGATGACCGCTACACCGCCAAATTGAAGGCCGAATACCCGTGCTGGTGCGGCACCCCACCGTGCCGCGGCACCCTGCTGGCACCCAAACGGCGCTAAAGGCTACGTGTGGGAGCGATCTGGCCGGTGCTGGCCATCTGTGAAGCGGTTGCCCCTCTGTTGCCGGGTTTCACGGTGGAGGTTGTGCCCGAAATCGATTCGACCAACTCGGAGTTGATGCGACGCATCCGTGCCGGTCGGCAAGAACCCGTACTGCTGGTGACGCAGCGGCAGACCGCAGGTCGAGGTCGCCTGGGGCGTCAGTGGAGCAGTGGGGACGGTGCGGATGGCGGTGCACTGACGTTTTCTCTTGCGTTGGTGCTGGAGCCGCACGATTGGGCTGGCCTGTCGCTGGCGGTGGGCGTCAGCGTGGCGCGTTGTCTGCATGCCGATCTGGGCCTGAAATGGCCGAACGATATCTGGCTGCAAGACCGCAAGCTCGGCGGCATTCTGATAGAAACGGCGGCGCACGGTGGGCAGCGCTTTGCCGTGGTCGGGGTCGGCATCAACCTGATGCCACGTGACGGCACCGGGTTGGCGACTGCGCCGGCCTGGCTGGCAGAACTGCTGCCTGCACCCGCTGCGCCAGACCTGTTGCAGGGTCTGGCAGCAGATCTGGTGCGTGACCTGAAGCTATTCGAGAAGCAGGGATTTGCGCCGTTTCGTGCAGCTTTCAACGCGCGCGATGTGCTGCGCGGTCGAGCCGTGGTGCTGAGTGACGGCACAGCCGGGACCGCAGCAGGGGTCGACAGTTCGGGTGCCCTGCTGGTGCATACTGCGGCGGGCATGAAGGCCATCACCAGCGCCGAAGTCAGCGTCCGTGTCCACCCCGCAATTGGCGCGGGCTCGCCCATGTAGCCATGCTGCGCTTGGCTGTGCTGGTTCTGGTTCTGCTCAACGCGGCCTATTTCGTCTGGTCGCAGGGTCTGTTGCGTCCGTACGGCGTTGGCCCGGTGCAGCAGTCGGAGCCGTTCCGGCTGGCGCAGCAGATCAGGCCCGAGCTGGTGCGCGTCCTGTCCGCTGACGAGGCGCGCCGCGCAGAAGCGGGAGGGTTGGCCGGGGTGGGTGTGCCGCGCACGGCGGAATGCCTGCAGGCCGGCTTGTTCGACGAGGCGCAGACCGCCGCTTTGCGACAGACCGCGCAAGCGGTTTTGCCAGCCGGCTCGTGGCTGCTGGACAGCGCAGTCGAACCGGCACGCTGGATTATCTACATGGGCAAGTACCCGGACGCGCAGGCGCTGGCCAGAAAACGCGCCGAGCTGGCAGCCCTGAACCTGCGCACAGAGCCCCTGACCAATGCGGCGCTTGACTATGGCCTGTCACTGGGGGGCTATGACACCGAGGCGCGCGCCAATGCGGAGCTGGCGGCACTCGGACAACGCGGCGTGCAGACGGCACGTGTGGTCATGGAGCGGCCGGAGTCGCGCGGAGCCGTGTTCAGGGCGCCGCTCGTCGACGAGGCCCTCAAAGCGCGCCTCGAGCAGATGCAGGATGTGTTGGTCGGCAAACCCCTGCGCGCTTGCAACTGACGTGCCGATTTGTTCGCAGGGCTGGCGTCGTTGGTTCAAACCCGTGTGCTGGTATCAAAGCGGACGGTGAAGCGGCTACCGGGTGGGCTGCCGCCCGGGCGCACGTCTTCCAGCCCCACCGTGGCACGGTGTAACAGAGCAATCTCCAGCACGATGGCCAAACCGAGACCGGAGCCGTCGACTTCGGTGCCCAGCGTGCGGTAAAACGGTTTAAATACGAGTTCACGCTCAGGCACGCTGATGCCGGGGCCGGAGTCTTCCACCTGCAGCAGCAAGACCTTGCCAAACGGGTCCACCAACACCCGTGCCGTCACCATGCCGGGATGTTGGGCGCTGGACGGTGTGTAGTTGATGGCGTTGTCCAGCAAATTGCGGATCAGCTCCTTGAGCAGGGTCGGATTGCCCTCCAGTACGACCCCATCTGCCCCCGGACGGGCACCCTCGTATCCGAGGTCTATCGCCTGGTCCAACGCGCGCGGCAGACAGTCCTGCACCACGTCGATCGTCAACTGCGCCAGATCGCAGAGCTGGCTGGCCATGGTCGAACTGCTGCTCTCGGCCCTGGCCAGTGCCAGTAGCTGGTTCACCGTGTGGGTGGCGCGCACGCTTGCGCTGCCAATCTGGCGCAGCGATTGTTTGAGATCGTCAGTGCTGGCCCCGGCACGCTGGGCCAGGTCCGCCTGCATACGCAAGCCGGCCAGCGGTGTCTTCAACTGATGGGCCGCGTCGGCCAGGAAACGCTTCTGCTGCGCCACCGAACTTTTCAGGCGCAGCAACAAATCGTTTACCGAAGACACCAGAGGTGCCACCTCCAGCGGCACCGAGTGTTCGTCCAGCGGACTCAGGTCGTCGGGCTTGCGGGCGCGGATGCGCTCCTCCAGCCGGTTCAGTGGTTTGATGGCATAGGCCAGGCCTAACCAGACCAGCACAACAGTAAGGGGCATGATGACGTACTGCATCAGCATTACCCCCTTGACGATTTCGGTGGCCAGCACAGTGCGCTTGTCCAGCGTTTCCGCCACCTGGATCAACACCGGTTTCGAGTCGGGCAGTGCGAGCTGGATCCATGTGTAGGCGAGTTTGATATCGTTACCCAGGTACTGCCCGTCACGGATGCGCACGCTGCCGAAGAACGGCATCTCATCTTCGGCGGGCAACGGCAAACTGCGCTCACCGCTGAGAAATTCGCCGCGTGCACCCAGCACCTGGTAATAGACGGTGTCGGACTCGTCTGCGCGCAGCAACTGGTGCGCTGGCAGCGGCAACGCGAACTGCACCTGGCGACCGCTCACCGTGACCAGACGCGCCAGCTCCCCCACGTTGTATTCGAGCGCCCGGTCAAAAGGCTTGCCGGCCACACCCTGCGCCACCAGCCAGGTCAGCAGCAGGCTGATCGGCCACAGCAGCAGCAGCGGCGTCAGCATCCAGTCCAGAATTTCGCTGAACAGCGACCGCTGTTCGCGGTCAAACAGCTTTACTGACCAGGCCATACCGGCATCGGGCCATCGGCTACTGCCCGGTCGTCCTGGGCGATAAGAATTCGCATCGCTGTCTCCGGGTCAAACAGGTTTTCGGCACGGACTTGGGCCGCCTTGCATTCTAGGAGCAGGACTTGAGCCAGCGCAGCGTACCTGCCGCACGCCATAAGCCCCGGTTGGTTTCGCGTGAGCCATGGGTCAGGACCATCGACGAAGCTTGGCAGCATGCGTCGCAATCTGCGGCGCCCGTCAACTACCAGGAGACATCATGGCTGCAGTGTTACCCCTACCAGCGAGCGCCGCGGCGCCGCAACCGATGACCAGGGAGGAGAAGAAAGTCATTCTCGCTTCTTCGCTCGGGACGATTTTCGAGTGGTACGACTTCTACCTGTTCGGCTCGCTCGCCGTGGTCATCGGCGCGCAGTTTTTCTCCAATTACCCGGAGGCAACGCGCAACGTGTTCGCACTGCTGGCCTTTGCAGCCGCCTTCCTGGTGCGCCCGTTCGGCGCACTGGTGTTTGGGCGCCTGGGAGACCTGGTCGGGCGCAAACACACCTTCTTGATCACCATCGTCATCATGGGTGTGTCAACCTTTCTTGTGGGCCTTTTGCCAGGTTACGAGACCATTGGATGGCTGGCACCGGTGTTGCTGATCTTGCTGCGTATGCTGCAAGGCCTGGCACTGGGCGGCGAACACGGCGGCGCGGCGACCTATGTGGCCGAACATGCGCCTAAAGGTCGGCGTGGCTTCTTCACAGCCTGGATCCAGACCACCGCGACGCTTGGTTTGCTGCTGTCGCTGATCGTCATTTTGTTCACACAAATTTACGTCAATGCCAACTACCCCATGGTCGAGGTGCTGGTGGGCGGCGTCAAAACCAGCATCACGCCGTTTGCGGCCTGGGGCTGGCGCATCCCGTTCCTGCTGTCGGTGGTATTGCTTGGGGTGTCGGTGTATATCCGCCTGCAGATGAATGAGAGCCCGGCGTTCAAGAAGTTGAAGGATGAAGGCAAGCAGTCCAAGGCGCCACTTGCCGAAGCCTTCGGCCAATGGAAAAACGCCAAGATCGCGCTGCTGGCGCTGTTCGGTCTGGTGGCCGGCCAAGCGGTGGTCTGGTACACCGGCCAGTTCTATGCCTTGTTTTTCCTGCAATCGATCCTGAAGATCGACCAGTTCACCGCCAACGTGCTGATCGCCTGGTCGCTCACCCTGGGCACGGGTTTCTTCCTGGTGTTCGGCGCGTTGTCCGACCGCATTGGCCGCAAGCCGATCATTCTGGGCGGCTGCCTGGTCGCAGCGCTGACGTTTTTCCCGCTTTTCCAGGCCCTGACGGCCACCGCCAACCCGGCGCTGCACCGCGCGCAGCAATCGTCACCGGTGGTGGTCAGCGCCGACCCGGCCGACTGCTCGTTCCAGTTCAACCCGACCGGCACCGTGAAGTTCACCAATTCCTGTGACATCGCCAAATCGATGCTGGCGCGCAATGCCGTGAGCTACACCACGGTGGACGCGCCGGCCGGCACTGTGGCAACCGTGAAGATTGGTGGCGACGAGCCGCTGTCGGCCAAGGACCCCGAGTTCACCAAAAAAGCGACTGAGCAGATCACCAAAGCCGGTTATCCCGGCGCGAGCCACCCGGAGAAAGTAAAGATCGCCATCGAGCCCAAGGAAGGCCTGTGGAATATCCTCAAGATGCTCGACATATTCAGCGCGCAAAAGCTGACCATCATCGCCATCCTGACCTTGCTGGTGATCTATGTCACTGCGGTGTATGGGCCGATCGCCGCCGCGCTGGTCGAGTTGTTCCCCACGCGCATCCGGTATACCTCAATGAGCCTGCCCTACCACATCGGCAACGGCTGGTTCGGCGGCATGTTGCCCGCCACGGCATTCGCCATGGTGGCGCAGAACGGCAATATCTACTTCGGCCTGTGGTATCCAGTGGCGATCGCGCTCTTCACGGTGGTCATCGGCGTATTCTTCATTCCCGAAACCAAAGACCGCGATATCTACGCCAACGACTGACGATACGTGTGAAGGCCAGTCCCGAGCATCCAGCAACGATGCGGTGCTTGGGGCTGTGTTGTGCCGCGCAGCGCGGCCTTGGAACCTATCCGTGAATAAGACCACCCTGCCGTCTTATTCACGGATAGGTTCTTGATCGGGGATTTTTTCCAGGCAATATCCCAGCCCCCGCACGGTGGCGATGCGAATCGGGCCCTTCTCGATTTTCTTGCGCAACCGGTGGATATAGACCTCGATGGCATTGGTGCTGACCTCTTCGCCCCACTCGCACAATCGCTCCACCAGCTGGTCCTTGCTCACCATGCGCCCGGCGCGTTGCAGCAACACCTCGAGCAGTCCCAGTTCGCGGGCCGACAACTCGACCATCTTGCCATCGATCATCGCCACCCGCCCGGCCCGGTCGTAAACCAGCGGGCCGTGCTTGATGCTGTCGCTGGCTCCACCCATGCGCCGACGAACCAGGGCCCGTACGCGCGCTTCGAGCTCCTGCAGGCTGAACGGCTTGGCCATGTAGTCATCGGCACCGTAGTCGAGTCCCTTGACGCGCTCGTCCACGCTGTCGGCGGCGGTAAGTATCAGCACCGGCAACGCTGAGCCGCGCGCGCGCAGCTTGCGCAGTACTTCCAGGCCATGCATGCCGGGCAGTCCCAGGTCCAGGATCAACAGGTCGAACTCCTTGCTGGTCATCAAGGCCGCATCGGCTTCGCCGCCGTTGGCCACATGGTCGACCACTGCTCCAGCGGCGCGCAGCGCTCGCAGCAAGCCATCGGCCAACACCCGGTCGTCTTCGGCGATCAGAATACGCATGCTTGTCTCCGGCCTGAAGTTTTTTCCGTGCTGCGCCGTGTGCGCAGGTGATTGTAGGAGCCAGTCTGGCTTGAACCCGGCTCGGGGCTCAGGCGACATAGACCTCCAGCCCAAGATGGACCACCGTCGCTACATCGGCACCGACCGCCAACCGGAACTCGGCTTCAGCCTGACGCACGGCCTGCATGTACGCCTTGAGCCACTGGCTCCCCGTGGCGGTGAACATGACGCTGATGGATCTGGCGTCGTGCGGGTCCGGCAACCGGCTTACCAGGTCCCAGGCAGCGCATTGGTCCACCAGTTTGCCCATTGCCTGTTTGCTGATTCCCGCTCGGTTTGCCAGCTCGGTCAGGCTGCATCCGGCCTGCGGCAGGTGGCGGGTAATTTGCGTGTGTGACGCGCCCAGTTTGCCGCGCGCGGCAAGGTTGGACAGCCCCAGCGCCAATAACTCGTTGTGGGCCATCAAGGCAAGCACGCGCAGGTCGAAGCGGTGCAGTGCGAGCGCAAGCAATCGCCCCAGGTGGGTCTGCCGCCAGCCGTCGTCAGGGGGTAGTTCATGCATGGGAAAAAATGGTAAATCAAATTGACTAAAAATTTCTTGCCTGGATTGTGAGACCAATCTAAACTACTGTTCAAGCATCCAGTTAATTTATCCGACCAGAACAACATCTGATCGCCAATTTTCAGTTAGTCAATTGATTTCAAAGGAGATTTTTATGGATACCGCAGTCAGAGCCGTCACTTCCGCGAGCACCGAAAAAGCGAAAGCTTTGCAAGTTGCATTGGCACAAATTGAAAATATAGAAGTAGCAACCAGTAAAATATATGCAGGTTGATCTAATCCCGTAAAGTACATCACCAACATGGAAACGACCAAAGCCAGCAATAATGGAATGGAGATAGCATTCCAAAGTTTTTTACTGTCCATTTT
>JANOCN010000338.1:0-1986 GCA_031412185.1 Betaproteobacteria bacterium
CCGGTGCAGTAGGCTTCGATAACGGTATGCATACTTTTGTGGCTACCGAGGATCGCATCCGTCGGGCAGGCTTCCACACACAAAGTGCAACCAATGCACCAGTTCTCGTCGATCATGGCGACGCTACGAAAAGACTCTGCGCCGTTTTCCGGCTTCAGAGCGGCTTCGGCTTGGCCGGTGGCTGCCGCCAGCCGCCTGATTCCTTCTGCGCCGCCGGGCGGGCACTGGTTGATGTCGGCCTGGCCATGCGCGATGGCGCTGGCGTAGGCAGCACAGTCGGGGTAGCCGCACCGGGTGCACTGCGTCTGGGGCAATAGCGCCAAGACGCTGGCGGTGTCGCAGGCCACAAGGTTTACTTCTTCAGGGCAGGCTTTTTTGCAGCAGCGTTGGGGGCAATAGATGGCCGTGTTGAGCGGCCACTGGCCGCTGCGCTTGCACGCTTCACTGCGACCGGGGGCACCTTGGCCTGGCGCTCCTGCGGCTTGCGTGGGCTGGCCGGTTTTGCCTCCACTGCGGCTATGCCCTTGGCGGACTGGTGGTGCGCAAGAATAAACGCCTTGACCTGCGGATAGACCACGTCACGCCAGCGCCGTCCGGAAAAGATGCCGTAGTGCCCGGCACCTTTGACCTCCAGATGTTTTTGCAGCGATTTGGGCACCCCGCTGCAGATACCGTGCACCGCCTCGGTTTGACCGGAGCCCGAGATATCGTCGAGTTCACCCTCGACCGAAAACAGCGCCGTGCGTTTTATATCCTGCGGTCGTACCCGTTCGACCTTGCCATTCACACCTTTGACATCCCAGGTGCCATTTACCAGCATGAAGTCCTGAAATACGACCCTGATCGTATCGAGGTAATAGCCCGCGTCCATATCGAGTACCGCGTTGTATTCGTTGTAGAACTTGCGGTGCGCTTCGGTGCTGGCGCCGTCGCCTTTGACCAGGTCCTGAAAGTAGTCGTAGTGACTCTTGGCATGGTTGCTCGGATTCATGGCGACAAAACCCGAGTGCTGCAGAAATCCGGGATAGACCCGGCGTCCTGCTCCGGCAAAATTGCTCGGTACCCGGTAGATCACGTTGTTTTCGAACCAGTGGTGGCTCTTGTTCATCGCCAGATTGTTGACGGCAGTCGGCGATTTGCGCGCGTCGATCGGTCCACCCATCATGGTCATACTGCGAGGTGCCAGTTCACTGCGACTGGCCATCAAGGACACCGCAGCCAGTACTGGAACCGTGGGCTGGCAGACGCTCATCACATGGCAATTGCCATAGATCTTCTGCAGATGGCGTATGAATTCCTGAACATAGTTGACGTAGTCGTCGAGAGAGAATCCTCCTTCTGACAGCGGCACCAGGCGTGCGTTCTTCCAGTCGGTAATGTAGACCTTGTGGTCCTTGAGCATGGTCTGTACGGTGTCACGCAACAGGGTCGCGTAATGGCCGGAAAGGGGGGCGACGACCAACACTGCGGGCTGCCCCTTGAGCCGCCCCAAAGTGGTCGCGTCGTCTGTGAAACGCTTGAATCGGCGCAACTCGCAGAACGGCTTGTTGATCTCCACGCGCTCATGGATGGCCACTGCCACACCATCCACATCCACCGTACGGATGCCAAATTCCGGCTTCTCGTAGTCGCGGCCCAGCCGGTGCATCAAGTCAAATCCGGCCGACACGCGCTGGGAAAATGGCGTTTGCCCAAGCACGGACAAGGGGTTGGCAAACACCTTGGCTGCAGCGTTCGCCATGTCCGAGAACGGCTCCATCATGGAGCGTTGGGTTTCATACATTTGGTACAACATCGATCGACTGCCTCTTGTTACATAACAGAAATTGTTGCAGTGCAATATAGCAGCTAGGCGGGAGCTTTAATTGGTGCATCACCTCAGACACTGATTTTCCTGCGAAATTCCGGTGCATGGAAAGCTGCATGAAGCGTCAGATTTCAATGCCGATGCTCTAAACTGCCGCATCACAAACGGGAAACGGAAAG
>JANOCN010000339.1:0-4658 GCA_031412185.1 Betaproteobacteria bacterium
GTCCGCCGCGAACTGCATCCGATGACGCGCCATTTTTTCGAGGCTGCCACCCAGGCCGGGCTGCCTTTCACGGAAGACTTCAATGGCCCGCAGCCCGAGGGTGTGGGCCGCTACGCCATCACTACCCGCCGTGGCATGCGCTGGTCGGCGGCAGACGCGTTTCTGCGGCCGGCACTGCGGCGCGGCCGGGTGGAACTGCAGACCAGCGCCGTAGTGAACCGGATTCTTTTTGACGGGCGCACGGCCACAGGCGTTGCCTACCGCATGGGGGGCGGCACCTTGACCGCGCGCGCGCGCCGAGCCGTGGTGTTGTCGGCCGGCGCGGTGCAGAGCCCGCAGTTGTTGCAGCTCTCCGGGGTTGGGCCGGCCGCTTTGCTGCAGCGCCACGGGGTGCCGCTGGTGCTGGCGCAAATCGGCCGGCCCAACCCCGGAAAGCTGCAACAACTGCGGGCTTTGCACCGCGCCGGCCGACAACACCACGGCACGGCGCGCGCGCGCGGTCATGGCGTTGCCCCCCATGCGATAGGCAACGCCGGTGGCCGTGCGCCCGTCAAACAGAATCCGGTTCACCACGGCGCTGGTCTGCAGTTCCACCCGGCCGCCCCGCAGTGCCGGCCGCAGAAACGCGTCTGCTGCCGACCAGCGCATGCCACGGCGGGTGGTGATGGCGTAGCGGCCCACACCCTCGGGCTGCGGGCCATTGAAGTCTTCCGTAAAAGGCAGGCCGGCTTGGGTAGCAGCCTCGAAAAAATGGCGCGTCATCGGGTGCAGTTCTCGGCGCACATCACTCACAAAAAGGCGGCCGCCATCGGCTGCGTGGCCCTGCGCATCGACGCGGCGCTCGAAGCGTTCAAACACCGGGCGCACATCGTCCCACGACCAGCCTGGGTTGCCCAGCCGGGCCCAGTCGTCAAAGTCGCCAGGCAAACCACGGCAGTACACCATGGCGTTGATGGAGCTGGAGCCGCCCACGACCTTGCCACGCGGGAAGTAGATGCGCCGCTTGTTCAGCCCGGCGTCTGGCTGGGCCTCGAACTTCCAGTTGACACGTTCGTCATAGAAAGTCTTGCCGTAACCGATCGGCAGCTTGATCCAGAAACGCCGGTCGTGGCCACCCGCCTCCAACACCAGCACCGTGGCCTGGCCGTCCGCGCTCAGGCGTTCGGCCAGCACACTGCCGGCCGAGCCGGCTCCGACAACGATGTAGTCGTATTCCTGGTCTGTCAATTGCCCGTCACCTGGTTCGTCATCTTCCCTCCCGCGGCGCTTCACTGCGGCGCGGGTCCATCTGCAACACTGCCTGCGAGCCACCGCCCATGATCACATAATCGTCTTTGTGCCCTGGCTCGCCGCGGTTGAACGGATGCAGGCTGGTATATCTCCACACACTCAGCGCCAGCACCACCAGCACACTTGCAAAGTACAGCATCAGCGCTTCGGCGCCGAGCCAGTCCATCACCGCACCTGCCAGCGTGGGGCCGACCGTGGCCCCCACGCCATGCAGCAACAGCAAACCTCCAGCCACCTCCAGCACCCGCGAGCGGTCGATCAGGTCATTCACGTGCGCCACACTCAGGCCATAGACGGTAAAGGCCAGGCCTCCGTACAGGATGCCCAAGAAGATCAGTGAACCTTCGTACTCGCGCGCCAGGTAGTACCCGGTGCCAGCCACCGCCGCGCAGCAGGTGCACACCCCCAGCAGCACCCAGCGCCGGTCGTACCGGTCCGACAAGTGGCCCACAGGCCATTGCATCACAGCACCGCCCAGAATGGTGGCGGCCATGAAGGTGGCGATACCGCGCTCGCTGAATCCGACGCCCTGGCCAAACACGTGCCCCAAGCTGTAGAACGCGCCGCTCAGCAAACCCGAGCCGGTGGCACCGATCACTCCGATGGGTGAAATGGCAAACAGATCTACCAGCCCGAGTGTGGGTGCCTCGGTCGGCTCGGGCTCGCTCACCGGCGTCAGCGTGATCGGCACCAGCGCCATCGAAAACAAGATGGATACCAGCGCAAATGGCACAAAACCAAACCGGTCCCCCACCAGGATCAACCATTGGCCGAGGGCCATCGACACACCGCTGACCGCCATGTACGCGGCAAAAACCTTGCCGCGTTGCGCGCTGGTAGCGACCACGTTGAGCCAGCTCTCGACCACGATATACAGGCCAACCAGGCACATACCGGTGACAAAACGCAGCCCGCCCCAGAACCAGGGGTTGAGCCAGAGCGCGTGCAAGATTGGCAGGCAGGAGGCGATGGACGCCATGGCGGCAAAGGCCCGGATATGCCCGACCCGGCGAATGATCATGGGGCAGGCATAGGTGCCGAATATGAACCCTGCGAAATAGGCCGACATGATCAGCCCGGTCACCAGCGCGGAGAACTTGGCCCCGCCAGCCTGCGCACCAATCGCCGAGAACATCAACCCGGTGCCCACCACCAGCATGCCCACGCCACTGAGCAGTGAGGCCAGCGGTAACAGTAGTTTGCTCAAAATATCCTTCGTTTGGAGCCCTGGAGCCGCCCCCGTCTTGGCAGAATGGGGCACAAGGTAGCACAAGGTCGTGGCATCCGTGCATGCTGTTTGCGACGTCTGTTGGTTCGCAAGGAACGGCGACAGGTCGCTGGTGACCAACCGGGCGTCGTAGCCGCGCGAATGCTGTCGCGGCAACGGCGCTAAAGTTCAGCGATATCCGGTTCCTCCGCAGACATCTAGTCCTACGCCATGAACACCCACATCATCATCACCTGCGCCCTGACCGGTGCCGGTGACACCGCCGACAAGAACCCGGCCGTACCTGTCACACCCCAGCAGATCGCAGCCGCTGCCGTAGAGGCGGCGAACGCCGGGGCCACGGTGGTGCATTGCCACGTGCGCGACCCGCAGACTGGCAAAGGCAGCCGCGACCCTGCGCTCTACCGCGAAGTGATGGAGCGCATCCGCGAAACCGGGGTCGACATCATCGTCAACCTCACAGCCGGCATGGGCGGCGATCTGGAGATTGGTGCGGGCGAGAAGCCGCTCGCATTCGGCCCGGCTACCGACTTGGTAGGCCCGATGGCGCGGCTGGTGCATGTAGAGGAGTTGCTGCCCGACATTTGTACGCTCGACTGCGGCACGCTGAATTTTGGCGATGGCGACACCATTTACGTGTCCACCCCTGCTGCTTTGCGCGCCGGAGCCCGGCGCATCACCGAGCTGGGTGTCAAGGCCGAACTCGAAATCTTCGACACCGGCCACCTGTGGTTTGCCAACCAGCTGATCAAAGAAGGTCTGCTGCACGACCCGCTGTTCCAGCTGTGCCTGGGCATCCCCTGGGGCGCGCCGGCTGACACGACGACGATGAAAGCCATGGTGGACAATCTGCCAGCCGGTGTTACCTGGGCTGGTTTCGGCATCGGGCGCATGCAGATGCCGATGGCGGCGCAGGCCATATTGCTGGGCGGCAACGTGCGCGTGGGCCTGGAAGACAACCTGTGGCTGGACAAAGGTGTACCGGCCAGCAATGGCGCGCTGGTGGAGCGGGTGGTGCAGCTCATCCGCTGCATGGGTGCGCGGCCCATGACACCCGCCGAAGGCCGCATAAGAATGGGCTTGAAGCCACGTGTTTGAGAAAGACAAAACAGTGCCCTTTGTGACCGAAATCAAGACTTTTGCTGCAGTGGGCAGTGGTGTGATCGGCAGCGGCTGGGTTGCGCGCGCACTGGCCCATGGGCTGGACGTGGTGGCCTGGGACCCGGCACCGGATGCAGAAGCGCAGTTGCGCGGGCGCATAAGCAACTGCTGGCCTGCACTGGAAAAGCAGGGGCTGCGCGGCGGCGCCTCACCCGGCCGCCTGCAGTTTGCGCCGACCGTGGAGGCGTGTGTAGCCCAGGCCGACTTTGTCCAGGAAAGTGCGCCCGAGACCCTGTCACTCAAGATCGACCTGCACGCCAGGGCAAGCGCTGCGGCACGGCCCGACGTGCTGATCGCCTCGTCCACGTCGGGCCTGCTGCCGACCGAGTTTTATGCGTCGGCACGGCACCCCGAACGTTGTGTGGTGGGTCACCCGTTCAACCCGGTTTATCTGTTGCCTTTGGTGGAGGTGGTGGGTGGTGCCAAAACCTCCCCTGACGCGGTGCAGGCCGCACTGGCGGTGTACCGTGCTTTGGGCATGCGGCCGCTGCATGTGCGTAAAGAGGTGCCGGGCTTCATTGCCGACCGCCTGCTGGAAGCCTTGTGGCGCGAATCGCTGCACCTGGTCAACGACGGCGTGGCCACCACGGGCGAGATCGACGACGCGATTCGTTTTGGTGCCGGGCTGCGCTGGTCGTTCATGGGCAGTTTCCTCACCTACACGTTGGCCGGTGGGGACGCCGGCATGCGCCACTTCATGGCGCAATTCGGCCCGGCGCTCAAGCTGCCGTGGACCCAACTGCAGGCGCCGGAGCTGACGGATGCCCTGATCGACCGGGTGGTCGAGGGCACCGGCCAGCAGCTGGGCCAACACACGATCGCCGAACTCGAGCGTTACCGCGACGACTGCCTGCTGGCGGTGCAGCAGGCCGTACGTACCACTAAACTCCAGCACGGAATCTCCCCTGATGAATAACCCAGCCGCTCTGTTGACCACCTGGCGCGGCATCGTGTCGGCCGAGTGGGTGGACTACAACGG
>JANOCN010000340.1:0-1852 GCA_031412185.1 Betaproteobacteria bacterium
CCGGCTTTGGCCCGATGGGCACGGGGGGCGACAGCACCTCCATGGCAGTGCACGTCAACTACGCCGCTGGTCACGGCTTCACGCCGGTAGCGGTGGCTTTCAACTGCTGGATCAACCGACGTACGCGGGCGCGTATCTTCAATGACGGCCGTGTGGAAGTGGTGGAGTAGCTCAATGGCTATCACCACGCACCGCATGAATTTTCCGTTGTCTGAAGCCGACGCGCGCACATTGCGGGCGGGCGACCAGCTCATCATCGATGGCGAGATTGTCGTCACGGCAGGCCTGCCCACGCACCATCGGCTGCTGGCGTGCCTGGACGGCGAGGAGCCGCTCCCGATGCCCTTGCGCGGGCAGTCGTTGTTTCACCTGGGCAGCTACAGCCAGGACAACCCAGCTACCGGCGCGCTCGAGCTGCTCTACATCAATCCCACCACCAGCACCCGTTTCAACCCGTTGATGCCGCGCCTGATCACCGAGCTGCAGTTGCACGCCGTGGGGGGCAAGGGCGGGCTGGACGCGCACTGCGTGCAGGCCATGCGCGAGACCGGTTGTGTCTACCTGTCTTTCCTGGGCGGTGGTGCCACGCTGCATACGCGTGCGGTACGTGAGGTGCTGGAGGTGGGCTGGGCCGATATGTTGATGCACTACCGGCTGGTGCGGCTGCGCGTGGAAGGTCTGGGCCCGGTGACTGTGGCCATCGACGCGCATGGCAACAGCACGTATGCCGATGCGCAGGCCCAAGCTGCGGCGCGCATGCCCGACATCCTGGCCGCCATGGACGCGGATAGGGCCAAGGTGGTGCTCTGACGCAAAGACCAGAACGCCTGGGGGCTGGCCCACACACATCCAACACTTAGAATGGCTGCTCGCTTCCCGCCGAGGGAAGACGCCCCTATCCATGCAGCCCAAAGCCACTGATTTCAAGCTGGACATCGCGGCCGACCTGCACAAGTGGCGCGCCTTTGTAGCCATCGGCGAACTGGGCAGCCTGACACGGGCTGCGCTGTTTCTGGACAGCAACCAGTCTTTGCTGAGTCGGCAGCTCAACGCACTGGAGCGTGAATGCGGCGCACGCCTGTTCAACCGGACCGGACGCGGGGTTGAGTTGTCGGAGGTCGGAGCGACGCTGTTTCCGCAGGTCAAGGCGCTGCTGGCGGGTGCTGAACAGCTTGAGAAGCAGATTCGCGGCGAAGCGCGTGAGCCCACCGGGCGCGTCACGCTGGGCCTGCTGCCGTCGATTGCATTGCCGCTGGTGGGTAGGCTGTTCACCGAATTGCGCAGACGCTACCCCACGATCAGCCTCAAGGTACTCGAAGGATCCAGCGGCCAGGTGGAGGAATGGCTTGCCGACGCGCGCGTGGACATCGCCATCCTGTACCGTTATGGCCCTTCTCTGCCCGACACCGAACAGGCACTTGCGGTGGTGGACAGCTACCTGATCGGCGCACCACGCGACAGACCCAGCGCCACACCCGAAGTTTCATTTGCCGCCATGGATGGTCTGCCGTTTATTCTGCCGGGCGCACCCAACGGCCTGCGCACTGCGCTGGACGCCGTGGCGCGCCAGCAGCACATCACGCTGGAGCCTGTGATCGAGGCCGATTCGCTGCCGCTGCAAAAATCGCTGGTGGCGACCGAACGCCTCTACTCCGTGTTGCCTCTGCACGCGGTCTGGAGCGAAGTGGCAGACGGGCGACTGCAGGCAGCGCGTATTGTCGACCCGCCATTTCAGCGCACCGTGGCCATGGCCAGCGCCAAGTCGAAGGGTCCGACCCGACCGTTGTCGCGCATGGCATGGACGGCCTCATCCTCGCGACGTTCCTGTCCGGGCTGATGCT
This sequence comes from Betaproteobacteria bacterium, assembly GCA_031412185.1. Lineage (GTDB taxonomy): Bacteria > Pseudomonadota > Gammaproteobacteria > Burkholderiales > Burkholderiaceae_C > CAISIP01. The sequence goes on from JANOCN010000340.1 coordinate 1,842, forward strand.
GACCCTCGTGG
>JANOCN010000341.1:0-4389 GCA_031412185.1 Betaproteobacteria bacterium
CAGCGCCACACGCTGGCGCTGGCCACCGGACAACTGGTCCACGCCACGGCTGCCGTAGCCTGCCAGGCGCACCATCTCGAGTGCCTTGTCGACGCGAGTGGAGGCTTCGGCGGCTGCAACGCCGCGCAGCTTGAGTGGAAACGCTACGTTGCCCGCTACCGTCATGTGCGGGAACAGCGCGTAATTCTGGAACACCATGCCCACATCGCGTTTGTGCGGCGGCACACACACCATCTCGGTGTCGCCAAACTTCAGGCTGCCGCCGTCGGGCCGGGTAAAACCGGCCAGTACGGTCAGCAGCGTGGTTTTGCCCGAGCCCGACGGACCCAGCAGTGTGAGGAACTCGCCGCTGCGTATGTCGAGATCGACATGGTCGAGTGCGAAGGTCTTGCCGTAGCTTTTGGTGATCTGCGCAATCGTGATCGGGAGTGACGCATTGCGCATGGTTGGCGGGTGGCCTTATTCAGTCAGCATGTTCTGGTACAGCTCGTTGGCGCGGGCCTCATTCTTGACATACCAGTCCAGGTTGATCGGCAGCTGCTTGGCGGCATTGTCCGGGTGCGACGGCAGCGTCTTGGCGTAGGCCGGGCTGATCGCCGGTCCATCGTAAGCCTTTTTGTTGGTCGGGCCGTAAGTAATGTACTTGGTGAACTCGGCCTGGTACTGCGGTTTGCTGATCTCATTGAGGAACTTCATCGCCAGTGCCTTGTTGGGCGCACCTTTGGGTATGCCAAAACAGTCGTAGTCGAGCAGCGCCTGGTTGAAGGTGTAGGCAACCTTGGCGCCGTCTTTGGCGACCACGTCGAAGCGGCCGTTCCAGCCCGTGACCATGTCCACTTCGCCGTCTTTCATGAGTTGGGCGTGTTGTGCACCCGACGACCACCACACCGCGATGCTGGGCTTGAGCTCCTTTATCTTTTTGATGGCGCGCTCGATGCCACCGGGCGCAGACAGCACCGCATAGACCTGGTTGGCCGGCACACCGTCGGCCATCAACGCGGGCTCTAGCGACCCGGCCACACCCTTGCGGTACGACCGTTTGCCGGGAAACTTCTTCACGTCCCAGAAATCGGCCCAACTCTGTGGGCCCTTGTCGCCGTAGGTCTTGGTGTTCCAGGCCATGACGGTGGAAAACACGTCGCCGCCCACGCAGTGTTCCTGCGTCAGGCCTGGCGCAAAACTGGTGATGTCGATGGTCTTGTAGTCGAGCGACTCCAGCAGCCCCTCGGCACCGGCACGCGCAGCGCTGCCCGAACCGCTGGCCACGATGTCCCAGGTGACCGCACCGGCCTTGACCTTGAGCCGCAAGTCGGCGATGCCGGTGTAGGTTTCTTCCTTCACGGTGATGCCCAGCGCCTTGGCGGCCGGCTGGAACAGGGCCTTGCTCTGGCCCTCCTGGTAGGCACCGCCGAAGGACACCACGGTCAGTTGTGCAGCAGCGCCGCCTGCAAAACCAATGCTCAGTGCCAACGCGGCCAGGGCCACGGCACGGTTCAGGATTCGCTGATTCGTCATTGCAAACACTCCTTAGAAGGCAAACACTGCTGCTGATCCGTGAACGCGGGCCGATCTTCGGCACAAGCTCCACTGTCTGCACTTTAGAAACAAGGTGGTCGCCCGCGTAGGGCCATTTTCAAAACATCGCCATACCATTCAAGCTGGTGGGGAAAGCACGCAACCGCGCTGCGTGGCCATTGTCCTTGGCAGCAGCCAGGTGGCTCACTCTGCTTCGCTCACCTGGTAGCTGGCACGCGCCAGCCACTGCGGGCTGATCTCCACGCCCCAGCCGGGTTCGCCCGAGACCTGCACCTGGCCGCCACGCACTGTATACGGCGACTGCACAAACAGGCCTTCCTGCCAGGGGTAATAGTCGGTGCCTTCAATCGAAAATTCCAGGTATTTGCCCGGGTTGGGAATAGCGCACAACAAGTGCATGGTGAACAAGGTCACCATCGACAGGTTCGCGGAATGCGGTGTACACGGCAGGCCGGCCGCATGGCCCATTTTCGCCACCCGCAGGCTGCGCGCCATGCCACCGAGGTAACACACATCGGGCTGGATGATGTCCACTGCGTGCATGTCAATCATGTGTTTCCAGGTCGGGAGGTAGCAGTCCTGCTCGCCCCCGGTCACGTCGAGCGACAAGGCTTCGCGCACTTCGCGCGTCTGCTCCAATTCCCAATAGGGGCAAGGCTCCTCGAAGTGGCTGATACCGTAGTCTTGCAGCAAATGGCCGACCTCAATAGCGCGCCGGGGCGAATAACAACTGTTGCCGTCTACCAGCAGGTCCACGCTGTCGCCCAGCGCTTGGCGCATGGCGGGCACGATTTCTTCGGTGCGGCCCGGCCATTCGTCCGCATCGTGGCCGTATTCGGCACCCACGCGGAACTTGAACGCGTCAAAGCCGTACTGGTCGCGCAAGGCCAGCATGCGGCGCACTTCGTTCTGGGGGGTAATGTCGCGCTTCATCGACGAGGCATAGGCGCGGATCGGCCGTGGTGCGCCGCCGAGCAGTGCACATACCGGTTTACCCTCGAGTTTGCCGCGCAGATCCCACAAGGCGGTATCCACACCGCCCATGGCGCGGTACAGATGCGAGCCGGGGAACTTGTGTTCACGCTCGGGCACCCACTCCATCAGCGCTTCGATATCCAGTGCGTCCTGGCCCAGCGACCAGGGAGCCACCTGGCGGTGCAGCACCTGCACGGTGATATCGGCGTGGTAGGCCGAGACCTGGCCCCAGCCCTGCGCGCCGCTGTCTGCAGTGACACAAACGAAGCCGACAAACCGGTCGCAGAAAGTCTCTATCCGTTTGATCTTCATGGCGTCTGGGCCGGGCGCAGTGTCCTGAACATGCGGCAATGATCAAAGCAAAGTGGCCTGCCAGACAGGTCCATTTTGAACAATGGGTGATACCATTATTTCCAGCAATCAACAGGGCAGCAGATGGTCAAACGCGCGGGTGGTTCGCTTTTGCTGTCGATCAAGATCGACCGGGCTGCGGCGCAGCCAGTGAGCACGCAGCTTTGCATCGCGCTGCGCGATTTGATGCTCACGGGCGGCTTCCTGCCCGGCGAACGCCTGCCGGCCAGCCGCACGCTGGCACGCGACCTGGGCCTGTCGCGCACCACCATCATCGAGGTCTTTGACCGGCTCGTCGCCGAAGGGCTGGTGGAGTCGCATACGGGTGCAGGTACGTTTGTAAGCGAGGCGCTGGCGGCCCAGCGGCCGCTGCCGCCGCAGCCTGACCGGCCCACGCGGCTGTTGGCGCCGCCGCGCCTCTCGACCGTCATGGCGCAGGCGGTGCAACGTTTTGGTGAGCGCCAGCGCCTGCCGCACGCGCCGCGTGCCTTTACCACCGCGCTGCCGGCTTTCGACGCCTTCCCGATGGCGCAATGGGCGCGCCTGTCGGCCAAGTATTTGCGCGGCGGGCGCGACGAGATCATGGGTTATGGCGACCCCGACGGCGCACCTGCGCTGCGTCGTGCGCTGGCCTCGCACCTGCGTGCCAACCGCGGCATTGCTTGCGACCCGGAGCAGCTGTTCATCGTGGGTGGCGCGCAGCAGGCCTTCCACCTGATTGGCTCCACACTGCTGAACCCGGGCGACAAGGTCTGGTTCGAGAACCCCGGCGCCATCGGCGCACGCAACAGCCTCATCGCCTGCGGTGCCGAACTGGTGCCGATTCCGGTGGATGCCGACGGTCTGCGCGTCGAAGACGGCTTGCTGCGCGCACCGCGTTTCCGCCTGGCCTTCGTAACGCCCTCGCACCAGCAGCCGCTGGGCTGTGTGATGAGCCTGGAGCGGCGGTTTGCGTTACTGCACGCAGCCGAACGCGCCGGCGCATGGGTAGTGGAGGACGACTACGACGGCGAATTCTTCTTTGGCGGCCGACCGCCGCCCACGCTCAAAAGTGTGGACACCACCGGCCTGGTGATCCATGTGGGCACCTTCAGCAAATCGCTGTTCCCCGCGTTGCGACTGGGCTACCTGCTGGCACCGCCCGGCCTGGTGGACACCTTTCGCACCATCATGCGCCGCTTCGTGCAGGGCGTGCCTTCGCACACCCAGGCCGTGGTGGCGGCTTTTATCGACGAAGGCCATTTCTCGGCGCATGTGCGGCGCATGCGCCAGCTCTACCAGGAGCGGCATGACACGCTGGTGGCGGCATGCCGCGCGCGGCTCGGGGGCCTGCTGGAGATCGTGCCCACCCATGGCGGGTTGCACACGATTGCGCGGCTGCCGGATGGTGTGCCGGAACTGGCCATCTCGCGAGAAGCAGATGCGCGGGGCGTCACGGCGTCATCAATAGGGCGGTTCGCGATTGAACCGGTTGCAGACAACGGGCTGGTGCTGGGGTTTGGCGGCGTCAGGACGAATGTGATCGAA
>JANOCN010000342.1:0-1829 GCA_031412185.1 Betaproteobacteria bacterium
AGCCAAGCGCAGTCGCAACAGCGCGCTTTATGAACCCATGCCAGGACAACTATGCCCACACCCCCCGCGCTCCCCACACCTACCTTCATCGGACTCGGCCGTATGGGTGCCAACATGGCGCGCCGTTTGGCGCGGGGCGGCTTGCAGGTCCATGGGTTTGACCCGTCCGAGGCGGCGCGTACGGCCCTGACCGGGGAGTCGGGAGTGGTACTGCATGACGACCTGTCTGGCGCAGTGCGGGCGCAAACCGGCCGCCGCCTGGTCTGGCTGATGCTGCCCGCAGGTGCCATCACCGACCAGACGCTGACAGCGCTGCAGCCCGAGTTGCGCGCGGGTGATGTCTTGGTGGACGGCGGCAACGCCAACTACCTGGATTCGCAGGCACGGGCCGCGCACTGGAAACAACGCGGGGTCGACTTTGTCGACTGCGGCGTGTCAGGCGGTATCTGGGGCCTGGCCGAAGGTTTCTGCTTGATGGCCGGTGGTGAGGATGGCGCCATCGAAGCGCTGCTGCCCTTGTTCGAGCGTCTGGCCCCGGCACCGGACCGGGGCTGGTTACATGCCGGCCCCAGTGGGGCCGGGCACTTCACCAAGATGGTTCACAACGGCATCGAATACGGAATGATGCAAGCCTATGCCGAAGGGTTCGCGCTGATGGCGGGCAAGACCGACATGTCTATTGACCTGAACGCCATGGCCGAGTTGTGGCGCCATGGCAGCGTGGTGCGCTCCTGGTTACTCGACATCACCGCCACGGCGCTGCAAGACCCCGGCGCGATGGAAAAACTCGCACCCGTGGTGGCCGACTCCGGCGAAGGCCGCTGGACCGTGGACGAAGCTATACGCCAGGGCACCCCGGTGCCGGTGATTTCCGCCGCGCTGATGGCACGTTTTTCTTCTCAGGGCAAGGCCGATACCAGCAACCGCCTGTTGTCACTGATGCGCAAGGGCTTTGGCGGGCACCAGACGGTCGAGAAGCCGTGACAAGGGACTGCCCGCCGATGTGTCCTGTCCTGCTGGCAGCTTCATCGCTCTGAGACAATGCGGCCAGACGGGCTCGCAGAGCGCGGCGCATCGGGCATAGCCAATGGCTTGTCCAGCTGTCCAGCCGCATGGGCCTGTGCACACTATTCCTGGAGGTATCTCTTGGCGACCATTCCTACCGCACGCTTTCTCAAACCACGTTGGCCACGCCAGCGTCTGCGCCCGAGGGTCTTTGCAGTAGTTGCGTTGCCGCTGGTCGTTCTTGCGTTGGCCCATGACGCGCGGGCAGACTTCGAACTGACGGCACCCGACGGACGACGTCTGCTGCTGAAGGACGATGGAACCTGGAAGTACCAGGACGCGAAAGAAAAAGACGCGGTAGTGGTCAAGAGCCAGCCACCGGAAGAAGCCACGTTGCAACTGGAGCAGAAAGTCGAGCGCGGGCCGCACTGCCGTGTGGTGCTACGCCTTGTCAATACGCTGCCGAATGAGATCGGCCACATTGTTCCGTCTTTCTCTGCCTACCGGGCCAACGGTACGATGCATGAAACCGTGACGGTCGGTTTTCAGTCGGTCCGCCCGGCCGAGAGCCTGCAGCGCGCGGTCGAGTTCACCCGGATCGCCTGCGCCGACATTGCGCGGGTGCAGGTGAGCGACGCCGACCGCTGCCAGATGGGAGACCTGAACAAGTTCTCGCCGGCCAACGGTCAGTGCCTGGCGCGCCTTCGGATTGCACCGAGCACAGTAGCGAAGTTCGACAAATAACGCGCCAGTGCGGCTGGTTTCTCCGTGGTGCCCGCTGAGTGTGTGCCTGAGAGCCTGAGAGGCAATCGAAAACGCCCGCG
>JANOCN010000343.1:0-3266 GCA_031412185.1 Betaproteobacteria bacterium
CTCGTACTTTTCTTTCAGGCCGCGCAGGATGGCAATGGTGGCCTCCACTGTCGGTTCGCCCACCAAAATCTTTTGAAAACGGCGCTCCAGCGCGGCGTCTTTCTCAATGTACTTGCGGTATTCATCAAGCGTGGTCGCGCCCACGCAATGCAGCTCGCCACGCGCCAGTGCGGGTTTGAGCATATTGCCGGCGTCCATCGCACCTTCGGCCTTGCCCGCACCCACCATGGTGTGCAGCTCGTCGATGAACACAATCGTCTGCCCTTCGTCCTTGGCCAGGTCTTTGAGCACATTCTTGAGCCGCTCTTCGAACTCTCCGCGAAACTTGGCACCGGCCAGCAACGATGCCATGTCCAGCGACAACACCCGTTTGCCCTTGAGCGACTCGGGCACCTCGCCGGCCACGATGCGTTGTGCCAAGCCTTCCACAATGGCGGTCTTGCCCACTCCAGGCTCACCAATCAGCACCGGGTTGTTCTTGGTGCGGCGCTGCAAGACCTGGATGGCACGGCGGATTTCGTCGTCGCGGCCAATTACCGGGTCGAGTTTGCCAAGGCGGGCGCGTTCTGTGAGGTCGATGCAGTACTTCTTGAGCGACTCGCGCTGATCCTCGGCGTCGGCGTTGTCCACGTTCTGGCCACCGCGTACGGCATCAATCGCCACCTCGAGCGACTTGCGGGTCAGCCCGTTTTCGCGCGCCAGTTTCCCGATATCGTGTTTGTTGTCGGCTAGCACCAGCAAAAACAACTCGCCAGCCACAAACTGGTCGCCTCGTTTGAGAGACTCCTTCTCGGCTGCCTGCAGCAGGCTGACCATGTCGCGGCCGATCTGTACCTGCTCGTGGCCTTGCACCTGCGGCAGCTTCTTCATGGACGTTTCGGCAGCTGCCAGCAAACCGGGAATGTTGACACCGGCGCGCTGAAGCAGTGCTTTCGGGCCATCGTCCTGGCGCAGCATCGCCACCAGCACGTGGGCGGGTTCGATGTACGCGTGGTCGTTGCCCAGCGCCAGTGTCTGGGCCTCGCCCAGGGCTTCCTGAAATTTGGTCGTCAGTTTGTCGATACGCATGAATGGTTCTCCGGATTGCTATTGACTTTGGGCAAGCATGCGCGTTTTCAAGGTCAGTCGGCCATCCCAAACCGTGCCGCGCTTGATTAAAATCAACTGGATGAACGTGCACCAGCTATCCATCGCATACGTGCCGGAACAAGATCGCATATTGGCACGCGTCAATACCAAAGAGGGGCGCGAACTGCAGTGCTGGTTCACGCGCCGCGTCGCGTTGGGTGTGGCACCGGTGATCGAAAAACTGGTGACGGAGCAAGCCGCCAGGCGCGGTGGTTTGTCGCCAGCGCACCTGGCCGGAATGGACGATCTGGCCAGGGAGGCAGTAGCCCAGTTCCAGAAAACCGAGGCGCTAGCACGCGCAGACTTTGCAACACCCTACAAGGCAACTGAGGTCAGCCTCCCGCTGTTCGACCCACCGCTCCTGGTGACCGAGGTAAATATGGCGACCCTGACCAACGGTCAGTTGAAGCTTGCGTTTACCGAAAAACTACCGGGGAAATCGGGCAGCCGTAACTTCCAGATGGCGCTGTCGGACCTGCTGGTGCAAGCCTTCGTACATTTGCTGGGGCGGGCCATCGTCCAGTCGCAGTGGCGTCAAACGCCCGGCGCAGATCCAGCTCTTGCCGCATTGCCGGAACCGGCCGCCAAGGCTGGCACGACGGGATACTTGAACTAGCGTCGGCTCACAAACGAACGGACGCTATTCGGCGCTGATGCCGTTGCGTTTGATCACCGAGCCCCAGCGCGGGTAGTCCTTGTTGACCACGGCACTCAGCTCCTCGGGCGTGGAGCCACTGGGGTCCAGACCGGCACGCCCCAGCAGATCACGCACTTCGGGCAATTTGAGTATGGCTGCTATCTCGGTGTTCAGGCGGCTCACCACGGCCGGCGGCGTTTTGCCAGGTGCGAAGAAGGCGTACCACATATCCACATCGACACCTTTGGAGCCCAGCTCTTCGATGGTGGCCACCGTGGGCGCGACCGGATGGCGTTTGGGGCTGCCCACGGCCAGCGCGTTGAGTCGGCCGGAGGCCACGAATCCCTGGGCGATATGCACCGGCAAAAAACCCACCATGATTTCGCCCGACAAAAGGTCCTGCGTGTAACCCGCCGTGCCACGGTAGGGCACATGCAGCATGAACAACTGGGTCTGCACCTTGAACAACTCCATCGCCATATGGTGCGGCGTGCCCACCCCGGGCGAGCCGTAATTGATGGCGCCGGGCTTCGCGCGCGCCTTCTCGACCAGCTCCTGCAGGTTGCGGATTCCAGTCTTGGGGTTGGCCACCAGCATCAGCGTGCCGTAGGCCGCCATCGACACCGGCGAGAAATCCTTGATCGGATCGAACGGCACCTGCTTGTAAAGCTGCGAGGCGATCAGCATGGTGTTCGCACCCACCAGCAGCGTGTAACCGTCGGCGGGCGCCTTGGCCACCGCGTCGGCGCCGATATTGCCGCTGGCACCCGGCATGTTCTGCACCAGCACGGGTTGCCCCAGACGCTCGGCCAGGCGCGGCTGCACGGCCCGGGCGATGGTATCCATGCCGGTACCCGGTGTGAACGGGACGATCAGCCGGATCGGCTGGGCCGGCCAGACCTGCGCGCTGGCGAACAGTGTGGTCGTCGTGAGAACGATGCCGGCAAGCAGTTTAGTAAGCATGGATGGCATCGTGGCTCCCTGAAATTGGTTGTCTGTCGGACACAACCTTATCAGATGACGCGCGCAACCCCGAGCAGGCGGTCCAGCAGCTCGGGTTGCGCGGCCAGTTCGGCGGCGCTTCCGGTGTGGACCACGGTGCCACGGTCCAGCACGGCTGCGCGGTCGGAGATCGACAGGATGGCCTGCGGGTGCTGCTCGACGATGATGGCCGAAAGCCCTTCGTCACGCGTGATGCGGCGGATCGCTGCCAGCAATTCCTGCACGATGATGGGCGCCAGGCCTTCCAGCGGCTCGTCCAGCAGCAGCAGGCGTGGATTGAGCACCAGCGCCCGTGCCACCGCCAGCATCTGCTGTTCGCCGCCCGACAACTGCGTGCCCAGGTTGCTCTTGCGTTCGGCAAGCCGCGGAAACATGGTGTAAGCCTGTTCCGGCGTCCACTTGCCCGGCCGCGCCACGGCGGTGAGGTTCTCGTGCACCGTCAGCGATTTGAAAATGTTGCGTTCCTGCGGCACCCAGCCGATTCCGGCGGCGGCGCGTT
>JANOCN010000344.1:0-1877 GCA_031412185.1 Betaproteobacteria bacterium
GGGGCTCGAATCGATCTGATGGGAGAAATGCGTGACAAGACCACCTGAGTATGAAACGCTCGTAGGCAGAGGCAGCTTGAAGGCAGCAGCGGCCGACCCCCTTTCCATCGCGCAATTCATGCGGGTTGCCCAACAGATGCAGACCACAGTGCAGACGCCACTGCCGGATGCTGCACGGTTTGTGCTGGCTTATGACGGCATGTTCAATGTTGTCATGGTCATTTTGGAGTTTCATGAAACAAGGCCGGGGGACACAGCGGGTCACCGCGCCACGGCGATACAGCGAGTTGCGGCAGACCTCCACCTAGCGCCAGCGAAATTCAGCGCTCTGACCCGCCTGCACGACGCCCGAAATCGGGTGACGTATCGAAGTGCGATTCCGCCGATTACAAAGGCAGATGCTGATGCGATGCAAATGGTCTTGGATGACTTTCTGCTTGCGGGCAGTCGCTTATTGGGATCCCGTAGTAGTTGATTGCTCCCCTTCCCAACTGTGTTCGTTTGCTTTCGTTAGCCCCGGCATCAATTCCAGCTTCAATCCGCATCAATCCCTGGCCGGCAGCGGTTAGCATGACGGGTACTGATTTTTGGGGAACTCCATGCTCACGCTGTACATCGGCAACAAGAACTACTCCTCCTGGTCCATGCGGCCCTGGGTGCTGCTCAAACAGTCGGGGATCGCGTTTGAAGAAGTGATGGTGCGGTTCGACGCTTTCACGCCAGACTCGCAGTTCAAGCAGCGCCTGGGGCCGGTCAGCCCGGCGGGGCGGGTGCCGGTGCTGGTGGACGACGGCTTCGTGGTGTGGGACACACTGGCGATTGCCGAATACGTGGCCGAGAAGTTTCCGCAGTTGAACCTCTGGCCAACACCAGTGCAGGCTCGGGCGCGCGCCAGAAGCATCTGCGCCGAAATGCATTCGGGCTTTTCCAGCCTGCGCAGTGCCTGCCCGATGAATATCGAAGCTGACCTGTCACATGCAGGCCAGCTGATCTGGCGCGACAAACCGGCAGTGCGTGCCGACGTAACGCGCCTCGTCGAGATGTGGAGCGAGCTGCTCACCGAACACCAGGGCCCGATGTTGTTTGGCGCGTTTTCGATTGCCGACGCGTATTTCGCGCCGGTTTGTATGCGGATCAAGGCTTACGGCTTGCCGGTGCCGTCGCACATCAGCGCATATGTGGAACGTGTACGGGCGTTGCCGGGTGTGCAGGCGTGGATAACCGAAGCGCTGGTCGAGCGCGATTTTTTGGACTTCGAGGAGCCGTACCGGCTGAAGCCCTGAGGCTGCGGCGCAGGTTGCGCCACAACGCGCCTCGCCCAAGAACCTCTGCGTTCTAAACTCCCCGCCATGCAGATCTACATGGTCGGTGGCGCGGTGCGCGATACCCTGCTCGGTTTACCTCTGGCCGACCGCGACTGGGTCGTGGTCGGGGCCACACCCCAGCAACTTGTCGACCAGGGCTTTGTGCCCGTCGGCAAAGATTTTCCGGTGTTCCTGCACCCGCGTACGCACGAGCAGTACGCACTGGCGCGAACCGAACGCAAAACCGCTCCCGGTTACCGTGGCTTTTCCGTCCATGCAGCGCCGGATGTCACGCTCGAGCAGGACCTGGCTCGGCGCGACCTGACGATCAACGCGATGGCGGTAGCGGCACAGGCGGTAGATGCCAGTGGCAACTTCGACCCGGCACATGCCGCGCTGATCGACCCGCATGACGGGCGGCGCGACCTGCAGCACAAGCTGCTGCGCCATGTCAGTGATGCATTTCGTGAAGACCCGGTGCGCATCTTGCGCGTGGCGCGTTTCGCAGCCCGTTTCGCCAACTTCGCGGTCGCACCCGAAACCCTGGCACTGATGCGCTCCATGGTCGCGGCA
>JANOCN010000345.1:0-2522 GCA_031412185.1 Betaproteobacteria bacterium
TCACCTACCGGTCGCCGACACAGAAAACATCTTCGGGAAGTTTGCCCGATACGGCTAGCCGCGTAGGTCACGTTGCCTGACGCCGACGGCTTTTGTTGGCACCACCACCCTCATCGCAGGGGTGGCTTGATGCAAATCGCGATATTTGAGACGAGCGCCGCCACCATCCCCTTGGGCATGTTGTCGGCCAGTGGGGATCGGTGCTGGCTGCTCGGTGCATGTGCCCTCTGTCGCGACAGCGCAACGAGACCTCGCCATCGGCGCGGCGCAGGATTCAATGGTGCGCGTCGAAGTGCTCACCCGCGCGCAACTGGTAGACCGTGCCGCAATACGGGCACTTGGCGGCACCCGTGCGGCCCACATCCAGGTACACCTTGGGGTGGCTGTTCCAGATTTTCATGTCGGCTTTGGGGCTTGGGCAAAAGACGCCGCCCTGGGCGTTCAGGTCTGCAGCCAGCAATTCGACGACGGATTTGTCCATAGTCAGGCGACCTTCGCCAGCCAGTGCGCGTATTTGGGGTTGCGGCCGTTGACGATGTCAAAAAATGCACTCTGGATCTTCTCGGTGATCGGTCCGCGCGAGCCGCTGCCCAGCGCAATACGATCGAGTTCACGGATCGGGGTGACTTCAGCCGCCGTACCGGTAAAGAAGGCTTCGTCGCTGATGTACACCTCGTCGCGTGTGATGCGTTTTTGCACCAGCTCCAGCCCCAGGTCCTTGCAGATATGCATCACCGTGTTACGGGTAATGCCGTTCAGCGCACCGGCCGACAGGTCGGGGGTGTAGACCACGCCGTCCTTCACCACAAACAGGTTCTCACCCGCACCCTCACTGACAAACCCACTCGCATCGAGCAGCATGGCCTCGTCGTAGCCATCGTCCAGCGCCTCCATATTCGCCAGGATCGAGTTGGTGTAGTTGCTCACGGCTTTGGCCTGCGTCATGGTGATGTTGACGTGGTGCCGGGTATAGCTGGATATCTTGACGCGGATGCCTTTTTTCATGCCTTCCTCGCCCAGATACGCGCCCCACGGCCAGGCAGCGATCATCAGGTGGATGGTGTTGCCCCGGGGGCTGACACCCAGTTTCTTGTCGCCGATCCAGGTCAGCGGCCGCAGATAACAACTCTCCAGCTTGTTCTCGCGCACCACAGCTTTCTGGGCTTCCATGGCTTGCTCGATGGTGAACGGAATCTGCATGCGCAGAATCTTGGCGCTGTTGAACAGCCGCTCGGTATGCTCCTTGAGCCGGAAGATCGCCGTGCCATTGACCGTGTTGTAGGCACGCACGCCTTCGAACGCACCGCAGCCGTAGTGCAGGGTGTGGGTGAGCACATGGATCTTGGCGTCGCGCCAATCAACCATCTGGCCGTCCATCCAGATCTTGCCGTCGCGGTCAGCCATTGAAGGGGGCAGGGCAGTCATCGTTTTTCCTCGAAATGTCGGTAGGTGAGTGTCTGTAAGTGAGCGGTCGAACCGCCGGATTTTACGGCGTGGCGGTGTCCTGGTCGGGCCGTAGCAGCTCCCAGCGCACCAGCTTGCCGCCGAGGAATTCGCAGGTGACGTGCGACGCGCTGGCGTCGGTCCAGCGCAGCAGTTCGGGTTGCTGGTCCGCTGCCGAGCGCAGCTCACCCAATGCTTTGGTCATCGCCACCACGTGCATCAAACTCACGCCGACCTTCAATTTGGCGTTCAGCATTACCGCGCTGTCCACATAGCCGATCGGGCGCTTGGCAGCGCGTTGCAGCACCTGCATGAGGCGGTTGAAATGCAATAGCGCCCACATGACCAGCGCAGTAGCCGCAGCCGCCACGCCGGCCCAGCCGTACCACCGGTAGGCCAGGGCGACCAGCGCGATGCCCAGCAGCGGTATACCGACGCGCGAAACGATGGCGCGCATATTCACGACAGGCCCCGCACCACATCCATCGCCTGCTCGATGCGCTCCACGGCGTGCACCGTCAGGCCTTCGATCGGTTTGCGAGGTGCATTGGCCTTGGGCAGCACGGCCACGCTGAAACCCAGTTTGGCGGCTTCCTTCAGGCGTTCCTGGCCACGCGGCGCAGGGCGCACCTCACCGGCCAGGCCCACTTCCCCGAAAGCGATAAACCCTTTAGGGAGCGGCTTGCCGCGCAGGCTCGAAGTGATGGCCAGCATCACCGCCAGGTCGGCGGCCGGCTCGCTGATGCGCACGCCACCCACAGCATTCACAAACACATCCTGGTCCATACAGGCCACACCCGCATGCCGGTGCAACACCGCCAGCAGCATCGCCAGGCGGTCGCGGTCCAGGCCCACACTCAAACGCCGTGGGGAAGGGCCGCCGCTGTCCACCAGGGCCTGAATCTCCACCAGCATTGGGCGCGTGCCCTCCAGCGTGACCATGACGCAGCTGCCCGGCACCGGCTCGCTGTGCTGGCTCAGAAAGATGGCGCTCGGGTTGCTCACGCCTTTGAGGCCGCGTTCGGTCATGGCGATCACGCCGATTTCGTTGACCGCGCCAAAGCGGTTCTTGATGGCCC
>JANOCN010000346.1:0-4754 GCA_031412185.1 Betaproteobacteria bacterium
TGGTGGCCGAGAGCAACAAGCCAGCCAATGCCGGTGAGGGTGCCAAGTTCTCCATCCGCCGCTGGGCGCAAAGCTTCTTCATGAAGCGCGCAGGTGCCGGCGTTCCCAGCGCCGACCGCATCACGTTGCTGCGCGATGCCGACGGCGACGGTGTGGCAGAGGTCCGGTCGGTGTTGCTGCGGGGCCTGACCTCGCCTTTTGGCATGGCACTGGTGGGCAGCGAACTATTCGTCGCAAACGCCGATGCCGTGGTCAAGTTTCCCTACCAGCCGGGGCAGACAGAGATCACAGTGCAGGGGAGCAAGCTGGTCGACCTGCCATCAAAAATAAACCACCACTGGACCAAGAATCTGCTGCCCAGCGCGGACGGCGGCAAGCTCTATGTGACAGTGGGGTCGAACAGCAACATCGGCGAGAACGGCATTGAGAACGAAGAGGGCCGCGCAGCGATCTGGGAGGTGGAAACCAAGACCGGGCAGCACCGCATCTTCGCGTCCGGTCTGCGCAACCCCAACGGGCTGGCTTGGGAACCCGGCAGCGGCAAGCTCTGGACCGTGGTGAACGAGCGCGACGAACTCGGCAACGACCTGGTACCGGACTACCTGACCTCGGTGGAGGACGGCGCGTTTTACGGGTGGCCCTGGAGCTACTTCGGTGCCAACGTGGACGAACGTGTGAAGCCGCCGCGGCCCGATATGGTGGCCAAGGCGAAGAAGCCGGACTATGCGCTGGGCTCGCACGTGGCGCCATTGGGCCTGGTTATGTCGGACGGAAAACCGCTGGGCGGCAAATACGGTGCTGGCGCCTTTATCGGCAACCACGGCTCGTGGAACCGCAAGCCGCCGGCAGGGTACAAGGTGGTTTTTGTACCCTTTCTTAACGGCCAGCCGGTGGGCGCGCCGCAGGACGTGCTGACCGGCTTTCTGTCATCCGAGGGCGACGCCCGTGGCCGACCGGTAGGAGTGGCTTTCGACGGCAGGGGCGCATTGCTGGTGGCCGACGACGTAGGCAATGCCATCTGGCGGGTGGCACCGGCACCCAGGTAGCGAAGCACGTGTCGGCTTGCCCATGCGCATAAATAGCGCTTACTTTCAGCCCCGGCGCGGTTGGCAGCCTCAGTCCCGCGCGAACTCGCGCAGCCAGGCTAGGCATTGCGCGGAATCTGTTACTGGCCAGTCAACGCAAATGACCGATGCCCCTTGTCGTACCTCCACCCTTATGTGGTGCAGGCTTGGGACGGATCGGGAATTGGATTGCTTGCCTCCGATGCCTTCTAGGAAGCGTGCCCACCAGTGGCGGGATGGGGCCGCTACCGATGACATTGCGGATGCAGTCTGCGCGGCCGTGGCGCGCGAGGTCGCCGTGGATTCGGATGTCAACTGGATCAGTGCGTCAGGCGGTGACGCAGGGTTTGGCGCGGGTATCGAATCGAATGCGCAGACGTGGATGGCTGCATGGGTAGTAGGCTGCATCGGCGGGTCGGCGGCTGGCGTTGCAACTGTAGCTGGCGTTGCGTCTTTCGCTTCAAACCCCACCCGCTGAGCCAGGTTTGCGCAAAACTCATCCCACATCCGGTCAGCCTTCGTTTTCATCACACTAAGGCCAAAGGTGCCCAGGCGCCCGGTTACGTCCACCACAACGCGCGTGCGCAGCTCCGTCTGGCCGTCGCCCAGGTCGGTCAGAAATAGTTCGCTGGTCTGCTTCAGGGCGCTGGCCACAGATGTATCCTCGCCCGTCCCTTCAGTGCGCAGGTAGCCGGGCGCTTGTTGCTCAACGATGGTGGTGCGCAGCTTAAATTTGGCGCTGATGAAGGCAATCTTGACCTTGATGACGGCTGTGTATTCGGTGGGGCTCAGTACCTCCACCGATTGCATTCCAGGCACACATTCGGACATGAGCTTGGGGTCGAGCAGCATGGCCCACAAACGGGCCGGTGAGGTCGGCAGGGTAAGGGTCTTCTCAATTTCCATGGCACCTGATCTCCCTGGCCGCATCAAGCACGGACTCGACAATTTGGGTATACCCGGTGCAACGGCACAGGTTTCCGCTCAGGGCCTTCTGCACTTCTTCCACTGTGGGGTCGGGGTTGGTGGCCAGGAGAGCGACGGACGCCATCAGCATGCCGGGTGTGCAGTAGCCGCATTGCAGGCCACCACATTGCATGAAGCTCCGCTGCAGTGGGTGCAGTGTGTCGCCGTCGGCCAGCCCTTCGACCGTTTTTACCTGGCAGCCGTGCGCCTGTACCGCCAACATCAGGCAGGACTTGACCAACTGGCCGTCCAGCATAACCGAGCAAGCGCCGCAGGTGCCGGTTTCGCAACCGCGCTTCGTGCCCATCAGATGCAGGTCCTCGCGCAGAAAGTCGGACAACACGCGCCGGGACGGGAGGTGGGCGCTGTGGGCCTCACCGTTAACGTGCAGCTTTATGGTGTGTTCGCTCATGGTCTGGTAACTCCGTACGCGGATGCTTCGTCCTGCAGGCCGAACAGGCTGTGCAGGGTGCGGCGGGTGACGACCCGCACCATGGCACGCCGGTAGTCGCCATCGCCGCGCAGATCGGACAGCGGTGTGATGTCCAGTGCCACACGGTCGGCCACCGCCGCAGCGAGTGCCGGCGTGACGGTCTGACCGGCCAACATCTTCTCGGCAGCTTGCTGGCGCGCGGGCACCGGCACCGACGCCCCAACCACCAGGCGCGCGGCATGGCAGACGCCGTGCTCGCGCTGTACCTGCACGGCCACGTTCACAAGCGGGCGGTGTTCGGCGGCAGTGCGCAGGAACCGCTCGTAACGTCCGTCGCCGCCCGGGACAGGCGGTGGCAGACGAATCTCCACCACCAGTTCGCCCGGCTCCAGCGCCGTTGTGTAATAGTCCACCAGAAATTCCTCGATGGTCAGCGTGCGCTGGCCTTGCGGGCCTTCAAGCAGCAGCGACGCGCCCAGCGCCATCAGGCAGGTCGGTGGGTCGGTCGCCGGGTCCGCGTAACAGATATTGCCGCCCAGCGTGCCCTGGTTGCGCACCTGCGGGTTGGCCATGCGGCTGGCCATGCTGGCCAGCATGGGGTAGTGCTCGCGCACCAGCTCGGACAGGGCTACCTCGCAATGGCGTGTGAGCGCGCCAACACGCAAGCCCTGCTGCGCATCGAAGCTGATGCCGCGCAGCACAGCGATGTTGGCGAGAGACACCACGTGCGTCGGTGCCAACATGCGCTGGCGCATGGCCAGGATCAGAGCCGTTCCACCCGCCCATGCACGGCCGTCGTCGCCGAGGTCAGCCAGCACACGCCCGGCCTCGGCCACGGAGCTGGGTTCCAGAAACTCGAACTCATGCATGGTGGCGGTCTCCCTGTGCCTGTGCGCGCCACGCGGCCAGCACTTTCTCCGGCGTAATCGGCAGCGTGCGTATACGCACACCAATGGCGTCGAACACGGCGTTGGCGATGGCCGGGGCGCCGGGCAGGATGGCGGTCTCGCTGGCACCTTTGGCGCCGTAGGGCCCGTTGGGGTCGTTCGATTCCACGAGTCCACCGCGCAGCATCGGCACAGCGTCGGCAGTAGGCATGGTGTAGTCGGCGAAGTTGCCGTTTTGCAGGCGGCCACCCTCGAAATGCAGTTGCTCGTACAGCGCCCAGCCGATGGCCTGGGCTGTGGCGCCATTGGTCTGGCCATGGACGGCCGTGGGGTTGAGGGCTTTGCCGCAATCGTCGGCCACATAGCTGTCGATCACGGTCACGCGGCCGGTCTCGGTGTCCACCTCCACTTCTACAGCCTGGGCGGCGAACGAGTAGGCGGGTGCGACGTTGCCGTACATGGTGTCGTCATGCATGCTGGTCTGGGCGTCCCAGGTGGCGCTGACCTGGATGCCCTCGCCGCCGTGGCGCCAGATGTGCAGCCGTGCCAGGTCGCCGATGCTGCGCTGGCGGGTGGGGTCGTCGCGCACACGTAGGCTGCCGGCGACGAGTTCCAGCGCGCCCTGAGGCGTCTGCAGTTCGATCGCTGCCAGTGCCAGCAGCTTGTCGCGTGCCTTGCCTGCGGCCAGGATGGCGGCGTTGCCGGCCGCGATGGTGACGCGCGAGGCCAGCGTGCCGATGCAAAACGGCGAACTGTCGGTGTCGGGGGCCACCACGTGCACATGCGCCAGTGGGATGTCCAGTTCGTGCGCCACGATCTGGCTCAGCACGGTCATCGCACCCTGGCCCATATCGCATTCGCTGCTGTGCACGATGGCGCGGCCGTCTTCGCTCAGCTTGACCACCACGGTGGAGCCGTCCCAGTTTCCGATGGTGCGGTTGCCGCTGACGTGCATGGCGGCGGCCATACCCACGCCACGGCGGCGGGTCGCGTTGGTGGCAGGTTTTTGCGCGCGCTTGGCGTGCCAGTCCAGGGCCTGCGTCGCCTGCGCAATACATTCCACCAGACCGGTACTGCCGATCTTCCAGCCATGCACCGATGTCTCGCCCACACCAATCGCGTTGCGGATATGGATGTCCACCGGGTCCAGGCCCAGCGTGCGCGCCATCGTGTCGATGTGGCTGTTCAGCGCAAACAGCATCTGTGTGCCGCCGAAGCCGCGGAACGCGCCGCGTGGCGGGTTATTGGTGTAGACCAGGGTGGCATGCGAGCGCACGTTTTTCAGCCGGTGCATGTTGTCGCTGCGCATGGCAGACACGTGCATCACCTCGCCACACAGGCCGGCATAGGCACCGCATTCGGCCACGATACGCACGTCCTTGGCGACGATCAGGCCGCTGCGCG
>JANOCN010000347.1:0-2054 GCA_031412185.1 Betaproteobacteria bacterium
TGCACCGCCGCCGTTGCGACCGCAGGCGCCACCTGTCGAGCGCGTCGGCGCGCGAGCAGATCCCGAACCTTCCAGTACACGCCTTCGGGTGCCAGCAGGATGACCAGCATGATGGTGATGCCATAAATCACGCCCTGAATGCCCGGCAGGATGTGCCCGAGCTGCGCACGCAGGCTCTCCGTCAACGGGATCAGAACGACCGCACCAATAACCGGACCAAACAACGTTCCCACGCCGCCAAACAGCGTCAGGATCAGCGCCTGGGCCGATACCACGGTGCCCAGCACACCATGCGGCGTGACTACCTGCAGTACCACCGCGTGAAACCCGCCGGCCAGCGCGCCGAGCGCGCCGCTGGCAATGAAGCCGATCATCTTGGTGCGAAAGGTATTGATGCCGGCGGCTTCGGCCGCCAGTTCGTTTTGCTTGATCGACAGCATCGCCAGTCCGAAGCGCGAACGCTCTACTAAAAGCGTGATCAAAAGGATCGCCGTCATCAGCGTCACGCCAATCAGCGTGTTAACGCGTGGGTCGGCAAACTGCATCGACGCAATCGGATCGTCGCGACGGATCGGAAAGGTCAGTTCCTGCCAGCCCATCCAGTCGAACAGGAAGATAAAAAGCGACGGATAGGCCAGCATGGCGAGCGCGAAATAATGGCCGCGCAGCCGGAAGGTGATCGACCCGATCAGCGTGGCGCCCAGGCCGCCAATGAACGCGGCAGCAGCCAGGCCGAGCCAGGGCGAGATCCCGAGTTTGATCGCCAGCAATGCGACCGTAAACGCGCCAAGGCCAAAAAAAGTGGCGTGACCGAAGGAAATCAGCCCGGTGTAGCCGCTGAACAAGTTCCAGGTGAGCGCTACCATGGCCCAGATCGGAATCGTGCTGAGGATCAGCTGGTAATAGGGGTCGCGGATCAATACGCCACCGGCCGCCATCACCAGCGCGATCACGAAGATCATGGCCAGTGCCGGACCCTTGAACGGACTGCTCAGCATCAGGTGCGCTCCACGCTCTTGCCAAAGAGCCCCTGCGGGCGCAGCAACACCACGGCCAGGAACAGCAGGAAGATGGTGGCGTTCTGCAACTGGAACGGCAGGAAATAGGTGGACAGCTGCTGCACCAGCCCCATCGTGAAGCCCCCCCAGAAGGCTCCGAGCATGCTGCCCATGCCGCCCAGCACCACGCCGGCGTACATGATGATCACGAATTCGAAGCCGATATACGGGTGGAAAGGGTAGTACATCGCGATCAGGCCCCCGGCCAGCGCGGTTGCGGCAGAGCCGATGGCAAAGGCGCTCGCGTAGGACTTCTCGACATCAATGCCGACCAGTGTGGCTGCGGTCGGGTTGTCCGCCGCGGCGCGCATCGATGTTCCGGCGCGCGTTCGCTGGACGAACAGATACAGCCCGATGCTTGCGGCAATCGCTCCCAGGCAGCCGATGGCGCGCGCCTGGTTCACGAAGATCGTGATCGCGCCTGTGGTGAACGGGCCGAGGGTCCAGGAGGAGGAAGCCAGCGGCGATTGAACCGTCTTGGCCGACGAGCCGAACAGGATCAGCGCCAGATTGGACAGGACCAGGCTCAAGCCCAAGGTCAGAATCAATTGGGCGAAATGGCCTTCGTTGTCACTGCCGACAACGCGCGACCCACTCACATGCGAAATCACGTAACGCTGCAGCGCCCAGCCCACCCCCGCCAGAAGTGCTGCGGCGATGGCAATGGCGAGGTAGGCGCCCGCAGCCGGCCCGATGGCGAAGGTTGCCGCAATCATGCCGCCCACAAGCATCGTGGCGTACATGCCGAGCATCATGAATTCGCCCTGGGCGAAATTTATCACCCGGATGACACCGAAGATCATGCCCAGGCCGGTGCACAGCAGCCCGTACATGCTGCCGACCAATATGCCGGTGACAAGCCGCTGCAGCAGATTCTCCAGGATGACCGGATCCATATGGCTTTGCCTCAAGGTTGAGCTGCAGGTCAGTGCCAGCTGTCGGCCTCGGCAACGGGGCCAGGATGGGTCACAGCCAGCTCGATCCGCTGCCACCACG
>JANOCN010000348.1:0-3759 GCA_031412185.1 Betaproteobacteria bacterium
CCAACGCAGCCCTGTATTTGTGCAGCGATGAAGCCGCGTTTATCAGCGGTGTGTGTATCGAAGTAGACGGGGCGCGTTGTGTTTGACCGCCCTGGGGCAGAATCGGACCATGTCTGAACGTGTCATCCCCCTGCTCGACCAACGCCTCGGAGGAAAGCTGCGCACCGGGTCGTTCGCGCCCATGCGGGCCAGTGGCGAGCTGCGCGACACCTTGCACCGCCCCCTGCGCGACCTGCGCATCAGCGTTACCGACCGCTGCAACTTCCGCTGCAGCTACTGCATGCCCAAGGAGATTTTCGACAAAAACCATGCCTACCTGCCCCAAGCGGCGCTGCTGAGTTTTGAAGAGATCACACGCCTGGCTAGTCTGTTTGTGGCGCATGGGGTGCGCAAGATCCGCCTGACGGGGGGTGAGCCCCTGCTGCGCAAGAATATCGAAGTGCTGGTGGCGCAGTTGGCCGCGTTGCGCACCGTCGATGGTCTGCCGCTGGACATCACACTCACCACCAATGGCTCGTTGCTGGCACGCAAGGCGCAGGCCCTCAAAGACGCGGGGCTGCAACGGGTGACGGTCAGCCTGGACGGCCTGGACGACACGGTGTTTCGCAGCATGAACGACGTGGATTTTCCGGTAGCCGAGGTGCTGAAGGGAATCGATGCTGCGCGTGCGGCCGGCCTGGGCCTGTTGCAGGGGCAGGCGACGGGTGGCTTGAAGGTCAATATGGTCGTCAAACGCGGCACCAACGACCATGAAATATTGCCCATGGCGCGCCATTTCCGCGGCTCCGGTGTGGTGTTGCGGTTTATTGAATACATGGACGTGGGTGCTACCAATGGCTGGCGCATGGACGAGGTGTTGCCGTCTGCCGAAGTGGTCCGCATGGTGCGCGACGCGTTGCCACTGGTGCAGCTTGAACCGGCCAGCCCTGGCGAAACGGCACAACGCTGGGGCTATGCCAATGCGCGCGGCCAGTACGACCCGACGCTCGGCGAGATCGGTGTGATCAGCAGCGTAACGCAAGCCTTTTGCCACAGTTGCAACCGCGCCCGCCTGTCTACCGAAGGCAAGTTGTACCTGTGCCTGTTTGCGTCGCAGGGGCATGACCTGCGCAGTTTGCTGCGCTCCGGTGCCAAAGACGAAACCTTGTCGTCGGCCATCGGCCATGTCTGGGCCGGTCGTACCGACCGTTATTCGGAATTGCGCAGCACCGGGAGTGCACCCAGCGCCCCACGCGTTGAGATGAGTTACATCGGCGGTTGACGATGCTGCCCAGCCCGCACGCCATCACCCCGGCGCAGATTAGCGGTGTGGTTTTGGCAGGTGGGCGTGGCATGCGCATGGGTGGTGTCGACAAAGGGCTGCAGTTGTTCCATGGTGTGCCACTGGCGCTGCATGCCTTGCGCCGACTACAGATGCAGGTGGGTTCCGTCATGGTCAACGCCAACCGGCACCTGCACAGCTACCAGGCTTTTGGTGCGCCGGTGTGGCCTGATGCGTTGCCCGGTTACCAGGGGCCACTGGCCGGCTTCCTCACTGCCTTGCGGCATTGCGAAACTCCTTATCTCGTTACCGTACCGTGCGATGCACCGATGTTCCCGACCGACCTGGTGGCTCGGTTGGCACAAGGCATGGTGACTGCAGGCCAGGGCTGTGAGATGGTGGTCGCATCCACCCCGGCAGACCGGCGAACGGGAGCGCCAGGTTGGACCACACAGCCGGTGTTCTGCCTGCTGCGTGCCAGTCTGCTGCCAAGCCTGGAACAGTTCACAGCGCAGGGTGGCAGAAAGGCCGGGGACTGGACGGCGCAACATCAATCCGTCAACGTGCAGTTTGACGACAAGGGCGCATTCCTTAATGTCAATACGCTGGAGCAACTGCAGGCAGTGCAGCCATGAACAAAGCGGCGGCCCCTCGCCCGCTGGCCCACAAATGGCCGGGCCAGTCAGTTATTTCGCGACCAGCGGAGAAGCTACCAGGGGCGCTCCCGTAGTCACATGGTCCGCCGCAGTAGCCTCCTTCTTGGCACCGGGTGCGTGTTTGCGCGCAAGCAGCGAATACATGGTGGGCACCACGAATATGGTCAACAGCGTGCCCAGGCTCATGCCACCCACGATAACCCAGCCAATCTGGCGTCGGCTCTCAGCGCCCGCTCCGGTAGCCAGAGCCAACGGCAACGCTCCCAGCACCATGGCGCCGGTGGTCATCAAAATCGGACGCAGACGCTGCGACGCAGACTTCTTGATGGCGGTCATGGCATCAACCCCCTGCTCGCGCAACTGGTTGGCAAACTCCACAATCAAGATGCCGTGTTTGGTGATCAGCCCGACCAGCGTGATGAGCCCGATCTGGCTGAATACATTGAGGGTACCTCCTGACCACTTGAGTGCCAACAAGGCACCGGCCATCGACAGCGGCACGCTGAGCAAAATCACAAACGGGTCGACAAAACTCTCGAACTGCGCCGCCAGCACCAGAAAGATGAAAAACAACGCCAGTATGAACACCAGGGTCAATGAATCAGCCGACTTGCGGAATTCGCGGCTGGTGCCATTCAGGTCGGTCGCATAACCAGGCTTGAGAACTTTTTTGGCGGTGGCATCCATAAAGTCAAGCGCTTCACCCATCGAATAGTCGGCCGACAGATTGGACGTGATGGACGCCGAACGACGCTGCCCGAAATGGTTCAGTTCGCGGGGCACTACCACCTCTCGCAGCTTCACCAGCGCCGACAGCGGAATCATCGCGTCTGCCTTGCCACGTACAAATATCTTTTCGATATCGTCCGGAGTGTCGTGGCCAGTGGAATTGGTCTGCACGATCACGTCATACTGCTCACCTTCGCGTTTGTAACGCGTGACCAGGCGCCCGCCAAGCATGGTCTCGACCGCACGCGCAATGGCGTCCACCCCCACTCCCATGTCGGCCGCGCGCTCGCGGTCCACCTCCATGCGGATCTCGGGTTTGTTCAGCCGCAGATCGGTGTCCACCTGGACGAACCCCGGGTTCTTCGCCAGTTCATCCTGAAACGTGCGAACCGTCTGCGCCAGATTCTGGTAACTGTCCGAGGTGATGATCACGAAGTTGATCGGCCGTTGCGTGAAGCCCTGGCCCAGTGACGGTGGCGTAATCGGGAACGCTGTCACGCCGGTCAGGCCTGCAATGCGCGGTGTCATCTCCCGCGCCATCTCCAGGGTGGTTCTCTTACGCTCCTCCCACGGGACCGCACGAAAGAAGATGTTGCCCTGCGCCACTGTGGGGTTGCCCATGGTGGCGAAGATGCGGTCAAATTCCGGGTAACCCGCACCCACGCGCTCAATCGCGCGCGCGTAGCGGTCGGTGTAGGCCAGCGTTGCACCATCGGGTGCGTTCACCTGGGCCAGCACCACGCCGCGGTCTTCAATCGGCGACAACTCGCGCTTGATCTCGCCCAGCACCGACCACGACAAGAAGCCGCTGCCGATGGCCACCAGCACCACCAGCCAGCGCACCTTGAGCGTCCATCCGAGCACCCATGCATAACCGTTCGTCACCGACTGCAGCCCGCGCTCCATGCCCCGGTCAAAGAAGTTGGGCTTGGGGTTGTGGCGCAACAAGAGCGAACACATCATGGGCGACAAGGTGAGCGCGACAATGCCCGACACCACCACCGCACCGGCCAGTGCAAGTGCAAACTCGGTAAACAGGCGCCCGGTGCGCCCCGGTGCAAATGCCAGCGGCGCATAGACGGCCACCAGCGTCATGGTCATGGCCACAATCGC
>JANOCN010000349.1:0-3560 GCA_031412185.1 Betaproteobacteria bacterium
GGGTGCAAGAGATGTTCTCGCAGCTGGTGGAGGAGTTCGACGATTACATCGCGAGGCCCAAGGCCAACGGCTACCAGTCGCTGCACACTATCGTGCGCGACGGCGGTCGGCAAGCAATCGAGATACAGATCCGCACCCAGGCCATGCACGACCATGCCGAGCA
The DNA here is from genome assembly GCA_031412185.1 of Betaproteobacteria bacterium. Taxonomy (GTDB): domain Bacteria; phylum Pseudomonadota; class Gammaproteobacteria; order Burkholderiales; family Burkholderiaceae_C; genus CAISIP01. The sequence continues at coordinate 164 of JANOCN010000349.1, forward strand.
TGGTGTTGCAGCGCACTGGGTCTACAAAGAGGCGGGCACCAAAGGGTACGCGGGCGTTTCTTCGGGTGGGCAATACGACGCCAAGATCGCGGTATTGCGCCAGTTGCTGGCGTGGGAACGCGACCTTTCGGGCGAGCAGGGGCAGGGGGTTTTTGACGACCGCATCTACGTGTTGACACCTGACGCGGCCATTGTGGAGTTGCCCCAAGGTGCCACGGCGGTGGACTTTGCCTATTCGGTGCATACCGACCTGGGCCACCGTTGCCGGGGTGCGCGGCTGGACGGTGTCATGGTTCCGCTGAACACGCCGTTGAAGAATGGCCAGACGGTCGAGATCACCACCGCCAAGGAAGGCGGTCCGTCGCGCGACTGGCTGAATGTTGAGCTGGGTTTTCTGGTTAGCCACCGGGCTAAAGCCAAAGTGCGCGCCTGGTTCAACGCGCTGGCTACCCACGAGACCGTGGCGCGGGGCCGCGAAGCGGTGGAGCGGCTGCTGCAGCGCGAGGGCAAGACCTCGGTCAATCTGGTCGATCTGGCTGGGCGGCTCGGTTTTGATTCGGCCGACGCCTTGTTCGAGGTGGTGGGAAAGGACGAATTCTCGCTGCGCAATATCGAGCTGATGCTGCGCCCTGTGGAGCCGGTTGCGCCCGAGGCGGATGCACCTATTCTCAAGCGCCCAACCCAGGTCGGCAAGTCGGGCGGCGGTGTACTGGTGGTCGGTGTGGGCTCGCTCATGACGCAGCTGGCAAAATGCTGCAAACCGGCACCACCTGACCCGGTGTGCGGATTCGTCACGCGTGGCAAAGGCGTCAGTGTGCACCGTGCCGACTGCTCCAACCTGCGCGAGATGGTGGCCAAAAATGGCGAACGCCTGATCGACGTGCAATGGGGCTTGCCCGGTGCTGCCGATGCCGCGGTTTACCCGGTAGACGTCGCCATACAGGCGGCAGACCGCCAGGGCTTGCTGCGCGATATCTCCGAGGTATTTACCAAAGAAAAGATGAACGTGATTGGTGTACAGACACAATCGGTCAAAGGTATAGCCTGGATGACATTCACGGTGGAAGTGACTGATGCGGTTCGGCTGCAAAAGGTGCTGGGCTTGGTGCAGGCACTAAACGGGGTGCGTCTGGCCAGGCGACGGTAAAGGCCCGGCAGACAGTAGCGCTATGCCGCTGACGATGCCTCGCCCTTGCGCCAGGCAACCGGAAAGAACTTGTCGTCCTCGGGCCTTTTGCCAGCGGGCAACTGCGGGTCGCCGGTGATTTTCATGGTCGCCGGGCGCGGGTCCCAATAAGCGTCGCGGCCGAAGTAGCGTGTAGATATCGCGGCGCGTCGGCGCGAGGGCGAGAAGTTGCCGGGTGCGCCATGCACTGTGAGCGGGTGGTGCACCAGGCAATCGCCGGCTTTCATTTCCCACGACAGGAAGCGGTAGTCGGGGTTGCCCTTGTGTTCGCTGAAGTTCGGGCATTCTTCCAGGTCGGACTTGAAGTTCGGGTCTTTGTCAGGAATCGCGGCGCGGTAGAACTTGCCCCATTTGTGCGAACCCGCGACGTATTCAAGTGCGCTGTTTTCCGGCCCAACATCCGTCAGCGCCACCCACACCGAAAGTATTTGGTTGCCGCGCATCGGCCAGAACGGCAGGTCGTGGTGCCAGTCGGTGGCCTCGACCGTATTCGGTTCTTTAACGAACACCTGGTCGTAGAACACCCGCACCTCGTCGGCACCCATCAGACGTGCGGCAATCTCCGCGTTGGGCGAATTCATGACGTAGTCGTGGAAGTCTGGATCCCAGCGAAACACAAAAGAATTGATGTGGTAACGCCCGGTTTTTCCGCCCAGCGCACGGGTTACTTCGCGCGGACGGGCAAGGGGATTCTCGGCGTCCATGATGCGGTCGACGGCACCGGACATGCGGTCAACCCATTCGCGGTCAAACATGCCGCGCAGGCAGATCACGCCGTCCTGTTCGAACTGGCGCACGTCGGCGTCGGTGATGGGGTTCAGGGGGGTGCGGTTCATGGTGTCTGCTCCTTTTGGTGTGCATCAGCGGCGCGGTTGCGGGAGACCGGGGTTGGGTGGTGCGCAGGAACGGTCGCACACTCGGGCAGGCACAGTGCAAGTTGCTGCAATTCTTGCGCGCTGTTCGCCAGACTAAATACATATCGGTCGGGGCGCAACACGACCAGCGTCGCGCCCAGTTCCCCAAGCCAGACGGACAAGGCTGCGTCACACACCCAGCGGGTACCAAGCGCATCAAATCTTGCGCGTGCGGTGGCGGGCTGAAACGCGGCTATTGCACCATCGGCTGAGACGACCGAGAACCCCGGACCCAGTGCTTCGTCCAGCAGTCGGTTGTCGGCCAGACTGGGCTGCCTGGCTAATGTGCCAGCGGGCGGCCCCCCGCAGAACAGGCCCGCCCCCAAGGGTGGCGAGAGGTTCACTATCTCCTGCGTGCCACCCTGTGCGAACTGCTGGTCGCGCTCTACAGCAACCGCCGGGTTGGTGGTCTGAATGATGTTGCCCAGCCGCACTGCGGTGGTGATGTAGGTGCGAACGTGCGGCGCGCGTTCGCTCTGGTAGGTGTCCAGCAGTGTACAGTCGGCGCCGCGCAGGACGAGATCGAGTTTCCAGGCCAGATTGGCTGCATCGCGTATGCCGGCGCACATGCCCTGGCCCAGGAACGGCGGTGTCTGGTGGGCGCTGTCCCCGGCAATCAGCAGGCGACGGTCGCGCCAGCGTTCGGCGAGCAGCGCATGAAAGGTGTAGACGGCACCACGAACCAGGGTGGCGTCGGCCGGCGTGATCCAGCGTGACAACAGCGGCCAGATGTTTTCAGGCTGCGTCATGGCCGGGCCATCGTCGCCGGGCATCAGCATGATCTCCCAACGACGCCGTTTGCCAGTGACGTTGACGAACGTCATCGGGCGTGCCGGATCGCAAAACTGCACCGTCGCTGCAGGCAGAGCGACGTCGCGCTCCAGCACCACGTCGACCACCAGCCAGGACTGGTGCAATCCGAGGTCTTCGTGCCCGGAACCGATGGCTTCGCGTACCAGAGATCGGGCACCGTCGCAGCCTACGACCCATTGCGCCTGCACGCGCTCCAGACGGTTCGTATCGAGGTTGCGCACGGCCAGAGTGGCACCGCTGTCGTGCTGCGCCACCGCTTCGACTTCGTGGCGCAGGAACGCCTGCACGGTGGGGAAGCGCCCAACCCCCTGGCGCAAGGCATGTTCCAGGTCGGGTTGGTGAAACAGGTAGTTGTTGGCCCAGCCGTGGATTCCGCAGGCCGCCGCCGGTTTGCGCTCCAACATAAGCTGGTCGGCAACATTGACATATTGCATGCCACCAGACGGACGGATCAGCGGCGTGATGGCATCGGCCAGGCCAGCCG
>JANOCN010000350.1:0-6312 GCA_031412185.1 Betaproteobacteria bacterium
GCAATCGGCACACGAATTGCCATCAGCACCAGCATGATGGCGAAGATCATCAGGGTTAGCAACAAGGGTGTCACTGGACGGCCCCCACGCTTGTCACTGCCCCGGCAGCGGCGGCAGCCGGTGACGCATGTACTGCCCTGCCCCAGGGGGCCTTCGCGCCTTGGGGCGGCCCGGCGCCGCTCATGATGCAGCCTCTTGCGCAAACCCAAAGGCGGCTTGCCACAAACCAATCAGCGCGGTCAGTGCCAGCGGCGGCACGATGCACAGGTAGACCACCCACTCCGGGAAACCGAGCATCATGGTGCCGGACTGGGTGCTGTAGGCGTTCAGTCCACCGAGCACCGAGCGCCACGCCATCAGGCCCATGCCCACGGCGAGCAGCAATGCGCCGAGCCGGTCCAGGCCAGCATTGGTTCGCGCGCTGGCGGCGCTAGTGAAAAAATCCACAATGATGTTGCCGCGTTTGACCTGGCACCAGGGCAGGAACAGCGCAATCGCGGCGCCTGCCACCACGCCGGTCAGCTCGAAATCACCCGCCAGCGTGATGCCGATGGTGTTGCGGCCGATCAGGCTGATGCAGGTCATCAGCGTGATGACGGTCAGCAAAGCGCCGGCCAGAATGGCGCAGCCCTTGGCCAATGCCACCAGCGCGCCACCCATCGGCCCCGCCAGGCTCATCGAACCATCACGCGGATGGACTCCAGGCCGGAGATGCCACCCACCATGGTGTCGCCTGCCACAACCGCTGCCACCCCTTCTGGTGTGCCGGTGTAGATCAGGTCACCCGGTTTCAGCTCCCAGGCAGCGGACAGATGTTCAATGGTTTCAGCAATGTTCCAGATCAGCTTGGAGACATGGCTGCGCTGGCGATCTGTGCCGTTGACTTGGACGTAGATTTCAGCTTGGCCCACGTCACCGGCTTGGGCCAGTGGCGTGATCGGGCCAATCGGCGCCGACTGGTCGAACGCCTTGCCGATACACCACGGCCTGCCTTGCTTCTTCATGTCGTTCTGCAGGTCGCGCCGGGTCATGTCCAGCCCCACCGCATAACCATAAATGTGTCTGAACGCGTCGGCAGCCAGGATATTTTTGCCCCCGGTGCCAATGGCCACCACCAGCTCGATCTCATGGTGCAGATTTTTGGTCAGGCTTGGGTAGGCGATGCAGCCGGTTTCGCCCGCATTCACGACCACGATGGCGTCGGCCGGTTTCAGAAAGAAGAACGGCGGTTCGCGCCCGGTAAAGCCCATCTCTTTGGCGTGTTCTTCGTAGTTACGCCCCACGCAGTAAATGCGATGCACTGGAAAACGTGCGGGCTGCCCGACAACCGGTACCGACACCACCGCTGGGGGCTCAACTACAAAACTCATGGCGAAACTTCCTGTATTTTCAGTTGCTCGGTCTTGCCGTTGGCGTGGGTCGCAAAACGCCGCCGTTCTTTGCCATGCACCGGTGCATTGTCGGGCCAAGGCCAGCCGCCGAATTCGGTGCGCCGGTAGTCGGCGAATGCCTGGTGGATTTCGGCCTGGGTGTTCATGACAAAAGGGCCATACTGGGCCACTGGCTCGGCAATGGGTTTGCCTTGCAGCACCAGCAACTCGGCTAGTTCCGCGCCATTGACCAGCTCCACGTCGGCGTCGCAGCGTAACTCGAGCCCCGCGTGACTCGTCACCGGCTGTGCGCCGACCTGCAGGCTGCTGCCCTTGAAGAAATACAGGCTGCGCCGGGTACCAGAGCCCATGGCGGCGGGCAGTGTCCAGCGCGCGTTGGGGGCCATCTTGAGCGTCCATATCGCCAGGTCCGACTGCGGCTGGGAGGCCCAGGAATCGGGCGGGGGTGCCGGGGGTTCAGCCGCCTGTTTCAGACGCCCGGCAATACAGGCCACCTCGGTAGCCGCGCCGGCGCCATCGGTAAACACCTGGTGCGGCACCTGTTCGGACCAGAACATGGTGAAGTGCGGCGCCACCATCTTGTGGCTGGCAGGCAGATTGAGCCAGATCTGGAACAGTTCCAGCCGGTTCGGCTTGTCGCGCTCCAGCAGCGGGAACATCTCGGAATGCACTATGCCGCGCCCGGCGGTCAGCCACTGCACGTCGCCACCGCCAAACCTGGCCGTTGCACCAAGCGAGTCGGAGTGGTCGATGAGGCCCTTGCGCACGATGGTGACAGTCTCGAAACCCCGGTGCGGGTGCGACGGAAAACCCGGCACCGTGCTCCCGTGGTACATGCGCCAGCCGTCTTTGCCCGCAAAATCCTGCCCGATATCGCGGCCTTCCAGCGAGGCGTCGGGTCCGAGGTTGGCGTTGCCACGCGGGTAGGCGTCGTCGTGGTAGACGCAGAACAGGAATGGGTCGATGGTGGACCATCGAAAGCCAAGGGGCTGGGTGCTGAGAATGGGGTTGGTGGACATGATGGTTGGGAGTCTACGACCTATTTTGTCGGGATGATCTGTTGGGGGCGGGGGGGCTTGAATGGTTGGGGTCAGAGCCCGATTTCGTTGGAGATGGTCGCGCTTCGCAAAGCTTATTGTCCTGAATCGGGATCTGACCCCAAGGTCTCAGGCGCGGGATCTGACCCCAAGGTCTCAGGCGCGGGATCTGACCCCAAGGTCTCAGGAGCGTCCAAAGTACTCCCTGCGCTCCCAGTCTTGCGGGTCCGGGGCCTGTGCGTGGCGCGCCAGCTCCGATTGCTTGATGGTGCACAGGTAGCGCACAAAGTCGGGTCCAAAAGCCTGGACCAGCCGGTCATCGGCCTGCAGTGCGGCCAGGGCGTCGGCCAGGCTGGCGGGCAATGACGCATGGCCGGGGTCGTACGGGTGGTCGGTGGCTGGCGGTGCCAGCAGGCGGCGCGTTATGCCGTCCAGCCCGGCGTGGATTTGCGAGGCGATGTACAGGTACGGGTTTGCTGCGGGTTCACCGATGCGGTTCTCGATGCGGGTAGCAGGGTCGGGGGTGAACCCGTTGTCGCCCGTGTGGTGGCCACCCACCACACGCAGCATCGCACCCCGGTTGTCGCGCCCCCACACTGCCGCCTGGGGTGCCAAAGCGTTCGGGCGAAAGCGGCCATAACCGTTGATGGTGGGCGTGCAAAAGACCGCCATACCCGCAGCATGCTCCAGCAGGCCGGCCAGGTAGTGTTCGCCGGTGTGGGACAACACACTCTGTGCATCGGTGGCGCAGGGGCCGGGTGCAGGAGCGTCGCGCATAAACGCGTTGCGGCCGGTGTCCCGAAACACCAGCGACTGGTGCAGGTGCCAGCCGCTGGACATGACGTTCGGGAAAGGCGGCCGACACATAAAAGTGGCGTGGTAGCCCGCACGACGCAGCGCCTGGGTCACCCCATTTCGAAACAGCACCATGTTGTCGGCAGCAGTCAGCGCGTCGGTAGCGCTGAACACGGCCTCCGCCTGGCTCGGGCCCAACTCTATTTCCAGCGAAAGCAGGGGCAGACCTAGTGCCTGCGCGGTCTGCTGCACGATGCGCAGCGGCTCGTCCGCCATGTCGGCCCAGGCCTCGGCGAGCAGGTTGTTTCCGGGGTGAACCATGGTTACCTGCGGCGGTGGGCCGGGCCATGCGGCCTGTTCGGGGTCGAGCGCTGGGTTGATGTGGCGCTCGGACGCGTCTATCCGGTAGATATGAAACTCTACCTCCAGCCCGCACACCATGCTGTAGCCGTGCTCGGCCAATTTGGCCAGCGCTTGTTGCAATACGCGCCGGGTGTCGATCGGCACCGGCGTGCAGTCCTGGAACCAGGGCTGGCACTGGACCCAGCCGGTGTTGCGTGCCCAGGGCAACTGGCGGTAGCTCTGCGGGTCGGCCAGCAGCATCAGGTTGGCGGCGCAGGCAAACCCGGGCAAGTCGCTCATGGCGCCGGGTTCGAACACCGGGTAGGCCGTGTGATCGGACGTGTCTTTCAGCAGCAGCGTGCCGACCATACCAACACCCTCGTGCATCGCCTTTTCAGCGGCGTTGGCCACCAGGGTTTTGCCACGCAGCACGCCATGCTGGTCGCACCAGGAGAAGCGGACCAGCTCAACGCCACTGTCGGAAATCAGCTTACCGACTTGCGCGATGCGACAGTCCCGCTCAGCGCTATGAATGCCGCAGAGCTGCGCGAATGTTGCCCCCACGCTTGTCACTTCGTGTACTGCGCTGCCCCCCGAGGGGGCTAATTTTCCTTGGGGCGGCCCGGCTGATAATTGTCTGCCACTGTGGTGTCGTTGGTCTGCGCTCATGTTGCCAACGTCGGGGTCAGCAACCACGGTGCCCCGGCCCGCTTGGTGGCCGCGGCCTCGCGCCAGAACCTATCCCAGTCTGCGGCTGGCGCTATGCCGTCCACGGTGTCGGGGCCGGTCATGCCGGCAGCCATTGCCGCGTTGGCCAGGCCGGGCGACTGTTGCCCGGCTTGCACGGCCTCTATCGCCTGCACCAGCATGCGCCGGTTGGCAATAATCACCTTGTCGGTCGTGCCCAGGTGTTCGCGCGTGCGGTTGGCAATGGTGCCCATGCTCTCCACCGCCCATTGGTCATGGATGTTGATATCGTCTTCTCCCATGCCGAGATAGGTGCGTTGTAGCTGGTCCGCTGCGTCAAAGCCCCATCGGTTGTGCCGACCCGATTTGGGCAGGTAGTCGGGCAAGGTCACCGCTTCCAGGCGTGGCTTGCGCATGGCCTCTTTGTCCATTGCCGCGCCGAAGCTGGTGAAGAACGAATACCAATACGTGTGGGTGTCGTCCACCGGCACATGCATCTGGGTGATGGTCATACTCTCCGACAGCGGTATCACAAAGGTCTGTGGAAACACTGACTGCGTAACGCGAACATGGGTCCACTGCGCATCGATCTTGCGCAGTGCCGTTACGCGCATGCCCCAGTCGGTTGGCACGTGGCTGATATCGGGCTGGCACGATTCGCGCATCACACGCGACATCGGCCACTGCTGCCCGTCTACCGCACCTGCGCTGGCCGCGCGGAATTGTTTGCCGTAGTTTTGGCCAACCACTTCGTCCTCAAAAAACCGGTGCAGAAACGACGGATGCACCGGGTCGATGCCCACCTCCACCGCCTGTAGCCAGTTGCAGTTCCACAGGCCCTTGAAAGCAAAGCTGTGGCTGGCGGGCGCTGCAAAACAGTCAAACGCAGGGAAGGGCGGGGGCGTCGTGCCAGGTTCTCCCATCCACGCGAACAGGACACCGCTTTTTTCGACCACCGGATAACTGCGCTGCTGGATGCGTTCACACAGGCGGCGGCCTGCCTCTGCAGGTGGCTCGCCAGGCGTCTCCAGGCACCGACCACGGGTGTCAAACTTCCAGCCATGGAACGGGCAGCGCAGGCCGTCGCCCTCGTTGCGACCAAACGACAAGTCGGCACCGCGGTGCGGGCAGTCGCGGTCGAGCAGACCAAAGGCGCCGGTTGCATCGCGAAACAGCACCAGGTCCTGGCCCAACAGACGCAGCGCCTTTACCGGTCGCAGCGCCATCGCCGGATCCAGCGAAGGGTTGAACTCGTCCAACAGCGCAGCCGGTTGCCAGTAGTGCCGCAGCAGCTTGCCGCACGGTGTGCCGGGGCCGATTCGCGTGATCAGTTCGTTTAGTTCGGTGCGCATGCTGCCTGCAATTGTCGGGTCGGTACACAATGGCAGTCAACCACAAGGAGACCACGCCATGCGATCCACCATGATGGACGTGCCACTGTCGCTGAATAGTTTGCTGGAGCGTGCCGGCACCCTGTTCGGCGGCAATTCCATTGTCTCCAGGCTGCCCGACAAGTCGTTTCGCAGCCACACGTACGCAGCCTACCACCGGCGCACACGTGCGCTCGCCGACGGCTTGCACAAGCTCGCTTTGAAACCGGGTGAACGAGTGGCGACGTTGATGTGGAACCACCATGCGCACCTGGAGTGCTACTTCGGTATTCCTGCGGCCGGGGGTGTGATGCACACACTCAACCTGCGTCTTTCGCCGGACGAGATCGGCTGGATAGCAGGGAACGCGCAGGATCGTTTTCTGATCGTGGACGATCTGCTGCTACCGCTGTATCGGCAGTTTTCACATTTGCATGCTTTTGAGAAGGTAATCGTGTTTCCGTTCTCGGGAGCCCCCGTGCCCGAGGGGTACACCGACTACGAAGTCCTGCTGCGCCAGGCGGACCCGGACAATTTTCGGTACGCCGAACACGCCGAGCACGACGCTGTGTCCATGTGTTACACCTCCGGCACTACCGGGCGGCCCAAGGGGGTGGTGTATTCGCACCGCTCCACGATTCTGCATACGCTGGTCGGTTGCCTGGGCGACTTCTGGGCCTTGCGCAGCAC
>JANOCN010000351.1:0-4130 GCA_031412185.1 Betaproteobacteria bacterium
TTGGCCTTCATCATGCTGCTGCCCGGCGCGCTCTACGATTTGCCACAGGCCCACTTTACTGCGCCTGCCCTCGGTGCCGTAGCAGTGATGGGTGTTTTCACTTCGGGTCTGGCCTGGTGGCTGTACGCGCGCCTGATGCGCCATGTGACGCCGCTGGCAGGCCTGAGTTCAACCTTCATGATCACCGGTTTTGGTGTGTTGTGGGCAGTGGTCTTCCTCGGCGAGGCTGTCGGTGCAGGTCTGACCACCGGCGGGGTGCTTATTCTGCTGGCCTGCGCGCTGGTGATGGGGTTCAACCCTCTGCGGCGCGTCGCCAGGTAACTATGGTCTCAAGCAGCGGGTACCGAAGCAGTGATCGGGGCGAAGCCCGCCACCACGTCGCCACACTGCGCCCGATGTCGCAAGGCGTGCTCCATCACCACCAATGCCAGCATGGCCTCGGCAATTGGTGTGGCACGTATGCCCACGCAGGGGTCGTGGCGGCCCTTGGTGACCACCTCGATACTGTGGCCGGCCGTATCAATGGAACTGCGCGGCGACAGGATGGAACTGGTGGGTTTGATGGCAATCGCCACCTCCAGGTCTTGCCCGGTGCTGATGCCACCCAACACGCCCCCTGCGTTGTTGGATTCGAAGCCTTGCGGCGACAGCGAATCCCCGTGGGTGGTGCCGCGCTGCGCAACACTGGCAAACCCGGCACCGATCTCGACGCCCTTGACGGCATTGATGCCCATCATGGCATAGGCAATGTCGGCGTCCATCTTGTCGAACAACGGCTCACCCAACCCGACCGGAACGCCGGATGCCATGACGCGGATGCGTGCGCCACACGAGTCGCCCGATTTGCGCAGGACTTCGATGTAAGTCTCCAGCGCCGACACATCTGCCAGCGGCGCAAAGAAGGGGTTATGCCCCACGTGCTCCCAACTCTCGAATGGGATAACCATCTCGCCGATCTGCGTCATGCAGCCACGAAACACCGTACCGTATTTCTCGCGCAGCCATTTCTGGGCCACGGCACCGGCCGCCACCATGGGCGCGGTGAGCCGGGCCGAGGACCGCCCGCCACCGCGTGGGTCGCGCAAGCCGTATTTCTGGAAGTAGGTGTAGTCCGCGTGACCGGGGCGGAAGGTCTGGAGGATAGCGCCGTAGTCTTTGCTGCGCTGGTCGATGTTTTTTATCAGCAGGCAGATCGGGGTGCCGGTGGTCCTGCCTTCATACACACCGCTCAATATTTCTACCGCATCGGGCTCGTTGCGCTGCGTCACGAATTTGGAAGTACCGGGCCGACGCCGGTCCAGATCGCGCTGGATATCGGCCTCTGTCAACGCCATGCCCGGTGGGCAACCGTCGATCACGCAGCCGATGGCCGGGCCATGGGATTCGCCGAAATTGGTTACCGCGAAGAGATTGCCGAAGGTATTGCCACTCATGAAAAGTCTATGCCTGGTCTGCTTCGGTGTCTGGCCAATCGCGGATGTAAGCCTTGAGCATTTTGTTCTCGAAATTCTGGCTGTCGACCACCGCCTTGGCGACATCGTAAAAACTCACCACACCCATCAACATTTTCTTGTCCATGACCGGCAGGTAGCGCGCGTGGCGCTCCAGCATCATGCGGCGCACTTCGTCGAGTTCGGTCTCCATGGTGCAAGTGAGCGGTGCATCGTCCATGGCAGAACGCACGCTGGCTGTGCCGATGCTGCCGCCATTCTTCACCAGCGTCAGGATCACCTCGCGAAACGTCAACATGCCCACCAACTCGCCGTGCTCCATCACCACCAGCGAGCCAATGTCTTTTTCGGCCATCAGACCGGTCGCCCCGGCCAGCGGCTCGTCGGGTGTGGCGGTGTACAGGGTGCTGCCCTTGACGCGCAAAATGTCGGCGACTTTCATGGTGACTCCTCCGTCCTCAACTGAGCGCCCCCGACCCTGGCTTCGCCAGGCCCCCCAAGGGGGGTGCAAGAGAACTTAGGAGCGGCCCGGCCTTCTCTTGTGTGGCTGAATATAGCCCACAATCGGGCAAAACCACCATACGGAGCCACCCATGCCCGGCTATTCCGACCCCGGCTTTGACACCCTGGCCCTGCACGCTGGCGCGGCGCCCGACCCTGCCACGGGTGCACGTGCCGTGCCTATCCACCTGAGCACCTCGTTTGTCTTCGAGTCGAGCGAACACGCGGCGGCATTGTTCAACCTGGAGCGGGCCGGACACGTGTATTCGCGTATCAGCAACCCGACCAACGCGGTGCTGGAACAACGTGTGTCGGCCCTTGAAGGCGGCATCGGTGCCATCAGCACCGCCAGCGGCCAGGCTGCATTGCATCTGACCATTGCCACACTCATGGGTGCCGGGTCACACATCGTGGCGTCTACCGCCCTCTACGGCGGCTCGCAGAACCTGCTGCATTACACGCTGCGTCGCTTTGGCATCGACACCACCTTTGTAAAACCGCACGACATCGACGGCTGGCGTGCTGCGGTGCGGCCCAATACCAAACTTTTCTTCGGTGAAACCGTGGGCAATCCGGGCCTGGATGTGCTGGACATTGCCACCGTGGCCGGCATTGCCCACGAAGCAGGCGTGCCCTTGCTGGTGGATTCGACCTTGACCACACCCTGGCTGCTGAAGCCGCTGGAGCATGGGGCGGACCTGGTGTACCACTCGGCCACCAAGTTCCTGAGCGGGCACGGCACCGTGATCGCAGGCATCGTGGTGGACGGCGGCAGTTTTGACTGGGCCGCCTCTTACGCTGCAAGTGGCAAATTCAGCGAACTTGCAGCGCCCTACGAAGGTTTCCACAACATGGTGTTTACCGACGAATCCACCGTCGGTGCTTTCCTGCTGCGCGCCCGGCGCGAGGGCCTGCGCGACTTTGGCGCGTGTTTGAGCCCGCATTCGGCCTGGTTGGTGCTACAAGGCATAGAAACGCTGTCGCTGCGTATGGCGCGGCATATGGCCAACACCGGGCGTGTGGTCGAGTTCCTGTCCAGTCACGCGTTTGTGGGGCGCGTCGGCCACCCATTGCTGGAGTCACACCCGAGCTACGCGTTGGCAAGAAAGCTGCTGCCGCGCGGTGCCGGTTCGGTGTTCAGCTTTGACCTCAAAGGCAGCCGGGCCCAGGGCAAGGCATTCGTCGACGCGCTGCAAGTGTTCAGCCACCTGGCCAACGTAGGCGACTGCCGCAGCCTCGTCATCCACCCGGCCAGTACCACCCACTTTCGCATGAGCGACGACGCCTTGGCCGCCGGTGGTATCACCCAGTATGGCCAGCGACCAGCCGCGCAGCGGGGCGCGGTCGGCATGCGGCACACCGAGCAGGTTGCCGATTATCTCGACCGGAATCGCGGACGCATAGTCGGTTATCAAATCACCGCTGCCTTTGGCTTCTATGTCGTCCAGCAGGCGCTCCACCAGCGAGAGCAGGCCGTTCTCCATGTCCGCAATGGCACGCCGGGTGAGGGCGCCCATGATCAGTTTGCGCACCCGGGTGTGCAAGGGCGGGTCGTTGAATACCAGGCTGGTGGTGTGGTGATCGAACAGCGGTGACGACCCGTATTTGGGCGCGAACTCGACCTTCTTGTCCGAGCTGAAAGTCTGCGCGTCGCGGTACACGGCCACCACGTCGGCATAGCGCGTCAGGAAATACGAGCCGTCGGGCATATGCCGAACCGGTTCGTTTTGGCGCAACAGGTCGTACACCGGGTAAGGGTTGGCGTAAAACTCCGGCGGCAGGGCGCGCAGGTCAAAACTCGTCGCGATTTCCTGCGCACGGCTTGTCGTCATGGGCGGTGTGCCGATAAACGTGCCGGACATGGCAGACCCGGGTCACGTGGCCAGAAAATCGCGGATCGCAAACAACACGGCGTCCGGCGCTTCAGTCATCATCTGGTGGCCAGCGTCTACCAACACGACCTTGCCGGTCTTTGCGGCACGCACCAACGCCTGCGCCGCCTTGGGTGGGGTCATCTGGTCGCGCTGGCCCAGCACAAACAGGACTGGTGCGGTCACTTTTTGCATCGCCACCTCACCACCGTCATAAGCGTCGCAGGCTTTAAAGCCCAGATGGAAAATATTCTCGCGCGGGTTGCCCGCCAGCAGCCGGCGCATCAGTACCTTGGTGCTGCCGTAG
>JANOCN010000352.1:0-2569 GCA_031412185.1 Betaproteobacteria bacterium
ATTGGCAACCGGGCGCGGGATAAGCTCTCAAAATACCGCGTGGTCGCCGCGCTCCGGCGCAGCGCTGCCGCTCAGCAGGCTTGCGTAGTAGTCGAACAACGTGTCGGCTCCGGTGGATGGCGTGGCGGCTGCGTCGTAGAGTCCGGTCGCTTGGTCGAGCACCAGCATGGATTCCGTGGCGTAGTAGCGGCCAATCCGCGCCAGTTCTGCCTTTGCTGCGAGAGCGGGCAACACGCGCCCGGCGGTACCCAGCACGCCAATGATGGTGTCGAGCAGCCCAACCGGTACTTGCTTGAAGCGCGGCGGGCGGCCTAGCAGCGCAAACAGTTGTTCACCCTGTTGCCGCGGCGTGATGGCGTCGCCTGGCCCACCGATGGGCAATACGCGCTTGCTTCGGCTTGGGTCGTCCAGGCAGTCGGCCAGGTAGTTGGCGAGATCGCCGTCGCTGATGGGCTTGCAGGCCGTAAGCCGCCCGTCCCCGAATACGAGGAACGGTTTGCCGCGTTTGACCCGTTCGATCTGCCCCGACAGCGACTTGAAGAACGCCGTTGGCCGTACGATCGAGTAGGCCAGACCGGACTCGACCAGCACCTGCTCGAACGCCAGCTTGGCCTGTTGAAACGCGAGCATGGGTTTTTGAACGCAGATGGCCGACAGCAGCACGAAATGCGAGACGCCCGCGTTGCGCGCCGCCTCCAGCACGTGCACATGCGCCTGGTGGTCATTGGCCCAGGCATCCTTTGGCGCACCGGTGCGCGAGGCCAGGCACGACACGATCGCGTCGAAACGCTGGCCGCAAAAACCATCGCGCGCCAGTGACGCAGGGTTGGTGACATCGCCCAGCCGCACCGTGGCCCCGGCGAGCAGCCGCACGCTGTCATCCGGCAGCAGCGCTCCGCCAACCCCGGCGCGCGGGCGGACGAAACACACCACCTCGTGGCCCCGGCGCACCAGGGCGCGCACGCTTGCGCGCCCGATGGTGCCGGTGGCGCCGATGACAAATACGCGCAGCGGCGACGCGCGCCTCGCGATGCTTGCGCACAGGTCTTCGGGCAAGGCGGTCGTCAAAGGAGTCAGCGCTGCCGCCACGCCTGCGTGGTGCGCTGGAACCGGCGCGTGATCAGCAAGTGGGCAATCTTTACGCAGGCAGAGGTTGCGACGATGGTTACCGCCATGGCCGCTGCTGCTGCCGTGAAGCCGGATTCGTCCATATTGATGATGGTCACCGCCGCCAGTTTGGTGTCGGTCGAATACAGGAAGATCACCGCCGACACGGTGGTCATGGCGTTTACAAACAGGTAAATGCTGATGTCGAGCACGGCAGGCAGACAGATCGGCACGGTGACGCGTGTCATGGTGCGCAGCAACGACACCTTGAGCGACGCCGACACGGCCTCGAACTCGTGGTCGAGTTGCTTGAGCGCGGTGGTGGCGGTGAGGTGGCTCACGGTGTAGAAATGTGTGACCGAGTTGATGACCAGTATCGCCATCGTGGCGTACACAAACCCGAGCGGATTGCCGCGCGCATTGAAGAAGAAGATGTAGGCCAGGCCCAGCACGAGGCCGGGCACCGCCATCGGCAACATGGCCATGAACTGCGCCAGCGTGCGGCCCAGCGCGAACGCGCGCGTCTTCTCGAGCAGGTAGGCACCGGCAAAGATGACCAGCGTGCCAATCAGCGCCGTCCAGGCCGCCAGTTGCACCGAATTCCAATAGGCCTGCCATCCGTTGGTATCGAAGTCGCCGAACGCGTAGTTCTTGAGTGTGAGCGCCAGGTTGTACGGCCAGCGCGTCACAAACGACGCCCACACCGCCATTGCCAACAGGCCGAATATCAGGCCGCCCACCACCGCACAAAAGGCGAACAGGCTCCAATCGCGCCGTGGCACGGGTCTGGGTACCAGCGGCACTGCGCGCGCCGACAACAACGCCACCTGGCGGCGCTGGATGATGCGGTCGGCGGCAAACGCCACCACCGCCGGAATCAGCAGCACAAACCCGACTACTGCGCCCATCTGGAAATTCTGCTGGCCGATCACCTGCTTGAAAATGTCGGTGGCCAGCACATTGAAGCGCCCGCCAATCACCTTGGCGATGCCGAAGTCGGTGATGACCAGCGTAAAGACAACGAAACCCGCGCTGATGACCCCGTATTTGGCCCCCGGCAACGTAACCGTGAAAAACACCCGCGTCTTCGAAGCGCCCAGGGCATCGGCGGCTTCGTATAAGCGCGAGTCGGCCATCGACAAAGCAGCAATCAGGATCATCAGCGCATGCGGAAAACAATAAAACACCTGCGACACCACGATGCCGAAGGGGCCGTATACCGAGACGCCGAACATCCAGTCCTTGAGAAACCCCTGGTTGCCAAACAGGTAGATCAGCGATATGGCCGGCAGCAGCGACGGTGCCAGGATAGGGATCAGCGCCAGCGCCTGGAAAACCCCCTTGAACCGCATGCAACTGCGCTGCAACGCGTAGGCATAAACAAACGCCAGCGGCAACACGATGGCCGTGGTGAGCAGCGCCACAAACAGGCTGTTCCAGACCGAGGCGAACAGCGCGGGTG
>JANOCN010000353.1:0-1945 GCA_031412185.1 Betaproteobacteria bacterium
CGGTAGGGCACATGCAGCATGAAAAGCTGGGACTGGGCCTTGAACAGCTCCATCGCCATATGGTGCGGCGTGCCGACTCCGGGAGAGCCATAGTTGATGGCCCCGGGCTTGGCCCGGGCCTGTGCGACCAGCTCCTGCATCGACCTGATGCCGGTCTTGGGGTTGGCCACCAGCATCAACGTGCCATAGGCGGCCATGGACACCGCCGAGAAGTCTTTCACCGGATCGAACGGCACTTGTTTGTAGAGTTGCGACGCCATCAGCATCGTGTTGGCCCCTACCAGCAAGGTGTATCCGTCGGGTGCCGCCTTGGCCACGGCGTCGGCACCAATATTGCCGCTGGCGCCCGGCATGTTCTGCACCACCACTGGCTGGCCCAGACGTTCACTGAGTTTTGGCGATACCGCGCGGGCAATGGTGTCCATGCCGGTACCGGCGGTGAACGGCACGATCAGGCGGATGGTCTGGGCCGGCCAGGTCTGCGCGTGCGCCAATGCACCGGACAGGGCAAGCAAAAGGCCAGCAGTGGCCGCAAAAAAAGGGATGTGCATAGCTGTCTCCTGATATCAATGGTGGGTGGCGGTTTGCTGGTGGCAATCGGGCATTACGACGCATTCACGTGAGTTTGAAAACAGCCTCGGCGTTGGTCTGGAAGAACTTCATCTTCGCCTCTGCGCTCATGGCCATCTGGTCTAGCGCGATAACTTCGTCGACCGCGTGCTGGTAAGGATAGTCCATCGCGTACAACACACGTTCCACCCCCATGAATTCCTGCGTGAACTTGATGGCCGGCTCCCAGGCTACCCCGCTGTTGGTGATGTAGAAGTTTTCGCGCAGGTAGTCGCTGGGCAACTTGCGCAGCGCCTTCACGCTGGGGTAGCGGTTCGAGCGCACGGTCGCCTGGTGCATATATTCCAGCCGATAGGCCCAGAACGGCAGCGCCTCACCCATGTGCCCAATGACCATGCGCAATTTCGGGAAGCGGTCAAAAACGCCCGCTGTAATGATGCGCAGCGCATGCAAGCCGGTTTCGACGCCAAAGCCGTAGATGGCGCCGTCGAGCCCGCACTCCTGGAACGGTGCGATCATGTTGGCCGGCAGGGAATTGGGGTGCAGGTAGATCGGCGCGTCATGGGCCTCGGCCGCAGCAAAAATATCCCAGAACTTGGTGTCCGACAGGTACTCGCCCTGGGTGTGCGAGTTGATCACGACGGCGTGCATGCCCAGTTGGGTGACACCCCGCTCAATCTCGCGGGCGGCGGCTGCCGGGTCCTGCGGCGCGACCGCAATCATGCCGGCGAAACGGGTCGGATGGCGCCGGATGGCGTCGGCGAGCTGGTCGTTGGCCAAACGGCTGAACGACACTGCCGTGGCGCTGTCCATCACCTGCACACCGGGCGCCGTCAACGCGATCACCTGCCGGTCGATGCCACAGGCGTCCATATGCTCCAGGCGGATCTGGTCCAGATCCTGCAGGCAACGCATGATGTGCTGCGCACGTTCGCTCGGACTGCTCATGTAGAAACCCATCAGTCCCTTGAAGCCCGGGTCCACATCGCCCTGCTCAAGTATCCGGCGGTAGATGTCCATCATCTCCGGCGGCGCGAATGCCTCTTCCGTGGCGATGCGCGCGTATGCAACCTTCTGCGGCTTACGGGTCGAATGGGGGTCTGGCAAGTCCATGGCGATCTTTCTTTCTGGATGCGGGCCTGCGGCTGCAAGCCGGTGTTCTTGTGTCGGCTTTTGAGAAAACTGCTAACGTGCCACACCCAGCAGGCGGTCCAGCAACTCGGGTTGGTCCCGCAGGTCACGGGCTGTGCCGGCGTGCACCACCGTGCCCCGATCAAGCACGGCGACGCTGTCGGAGATCGCCAGAATAGCCTGCGGATGCTGTTCCACGATGATGGCCGAGAGGCCTTCCTCCCGGGTGATGCGGCGGATCGCC
>JANOCN010000354.1:0-1713 GCA_031412185.1 Betaproteobacteria bacterium
TCCACACTTGGCGCTGCAGGGCCAGCGGCTGCGCGGTGTCGATCTGCGCCAGCATGGCAGGTGTGAGCACTTCGCCCACACCCAGGCGCATCACCAGGTTGTACATCTGCAGCCGGTCTGGCATCGGCACACGGGCCTGCTCCACATAGCTGCCCGCCTTGCGCGTCAAAGGTAGAGCCGCCGCAGCCCGGAGGCCGAGCAGCGGCTCCATCAGGCCGCCTTTAAGAAAACCGGGCACATGGTCGTACCAGCCAAACACGCGTTGTTTGGCATACCGCGAATTGCCACCAAACAACTCGTCACCGCCGTCGCCCGCCAGCAATTTGTGCACGCCGTCCTCGCGCGCCATCTTGGCGCAGTAGTAGGCGGGCAGGGCCGACGAATTGCCAAAGGGCTGGTCGAAGTGTGCTGCCACCGCGGGTATGCTGCGCACCAGGTCGTCAGGCGTCACGTAATACTCGTGGTGCTCGGTCTTGAAGTGCTTCGACGCCAGGCGGGCGAACTCCATCTCGTCGTAGCCTTGTGCGTCAAAACCGATGGAGTAGGTAGACACGGTTTTGCCACTGGCAAGCGCGGCCATGCCGGCCACAGTCGAGCTGTCGGTCCCGCCGCTCAAAAAACAGGCTGGTTTGCTGCCGTCGAGTTGCGTCGCCGTGGCGTCCCGCAGCAACTGCCGGAACTCGCTCTTGAGTGCGTCGAACGAGGCGCTGCGCGGCTCTTCAAACACCGGTGTCCAATAGGGCGCTACCGTGAGCCGCCCGTTCTCAAACAGCGCATAGTGGCCCGGTGGCAAACGAAAGATGCCTTTGAAGATAGTGCGGGGCGAGGGAATAGCGTGGAAGTACAGATAGTCAAAAATGGCCTGCGGGTCTACATCGGCATCGGTACCGGCCAATTCGTCGGCGCGCGCGGCAAACTGCAACGCACCACCGGCCACGCGGTAACACAGGGTGCAGATGGCAAAGCGGTCCACCGCCAGAAAGCTGCGGCCGCCCGGCTCGCGCAGGGCTACGGCAAAGTCGCCGGTAACGCTGGTGGCTGCGCTTTGGGCTCCTTTGGCGACCAGCTCGCGCCAGGCTGCCAGGGCACCTTGGGTTTTGGCCAGTTCTTGCAGGCGGCTATCAGAAAAACGCGGGGAGCCAAGGCACAGAGATAAGTCGTTCGCAGGCATGAAGGGTAGTCAGAATCGGTTGGAGGAGGGTGGCGCGCTGCGCTCGGAGCGCGGCCCCCCCGGATTATGCGCGGGGCTGGTAGTGCCCCGGGCGTAGTCGGCCGGGTCCAGCGTCAGGTTGTTGCGGTATTCGCCAGCGCCTGCAGACTCCAGGCTGCCAGCGCCCACCAGCCGGTTGTTGCTGGCCCGTATGCTGTCTGCCCCCGGCCACACCCGCAGGAACACACCGCCCTGCGGTAATGGGTTCACCAGTGTGTTGTCTTCCAGGACGATCTCGTTGCGTGGCCATTTGTAGCCTTCGGCACCAAAAGAGATGAGCTGCGGGTTTTCGGTCTGCAGGTTCTGCGCAATCACGTTGCCCACCACCGTGGCCAGGCCCCCGTTGGGGAACTCAAGCTCATAACTCGAGCTGCCGCCATCCCCGTCCACCAGCCGGTTGAAGAAGAAACGGCTCACAGACCCCCGGCACTTGAGCACGAGCCCACTACCAGCGTGGTGGAAGAAGCTGCCCGACACCGAGAGCCCCCCAAACAGCCCGGCGT
>JANOCN010000355.1:0-1562 GCA_031412185.1 Betaproteobacteria bacterium
TTCTCGGTCAACGGCGGACTGCACATGGGTTGAGTAGCGCCATGGCGGCAGCAAAAGGCCCGCAGAGACTTGCGGGCCTTTTGCTTTTTGGGGTCACTTTGCTTTTTTGCTGCTCAACCCAGTTAACGCCAGTCCCCGCGAAAATACTGCGCGAAAACCGCTTGACACCTATATCGATAAAGGTGAAACTGGCGCGCATCCAGAAAGGACCGGTTTAACCAGCATGCAAGTGGCCGCGCTTGAAACCATTCGTTCAAGTATCAACGACAACCTGTTGTGGGTGATCGTCGAGACCGACGCGGGGTTTTCAGGCTTGGGTGAGAGCTTTTTTGCACCGGCTGCGGTGGAAGCTTTTATCCATGAGGTGATCGGTCCGCTGGTGCTGGGACGTGACGCAGCCTGCATCGAGGCCATCAACCGGGAGCTCACGCGCTACCCGGTCGGTTATGCGTCATCGGGCGTCGAAATGCGTGCTGCAGCGGCGATAGACATGGCGCTCTGGGATTGCCTGGGCCAGCGTGCCGGCTTGCCGCTGCATGCGCTGCTGGGTGGCTTGTCGCGCGAGTCGATCCGTATCTACAACACCTGCGCCGGCCCGCACTATGTGCGCAAGGCGCGTTCTCAGGACATTGACGCCTGGTTCGGCCGCGACCGCGAAGTGTCACCACTCGACGATCTGCACGCCTTTGAGCATGAGCCTGAGCGGCTGGCGCGTGAGTTGCTCGATGATGGGGTCACTGGCATGAAGATCTGGCCCTTTGACCGGGCTGCATTCGCAAATGGCGGGGTGGGCATCACCACAGAGCAGATAGCGCAGGCGATGGTTCCATTCCAGCGGATCCGCGCCGCTGTGGGCTCCGCCATGGACCTGATGGTCGAGATGCACGCGTTGTGGGATCTCACCAGCGCAAAACAGATCATCCGCGCCGTCGAGACCGTGAACCCGCTGTGGATAGAAGACCCGGTGCGCATGGACGACATGGCGGCAATGCGTGAACTGTGCCGCTTTACACGTGTTCCGATTCTGTCGTCAGAAACGCTCGGACCCGCATCGGCCTACCAGGCGCTCATCGCGTCCACCGGGGTGGGAATAGTATGTTTCGACCCTGGCTGGTGCGGCGGTGTCACCCAGGCCCGCGCCATTTGCAATATGGCGGCGGCTGCCCAACTGCCAGTAGTGCCGCATGACTGTACCGGACCGGTCGGATTCGTGGCGGGTACCCATTTGTCCTTATGGGCGCCCACAGCGATGATCCAGGAAACGGTCAGGGCGTACACGCGCGGCTGGTACGCCGAGGTAGTCACCGACCTGCCGCGTATCGAGAATGGCCGGCTTTATCCCCTCACCGGGCCGGGTCTCGGTACGCGGCTCAAGCCGTCGTTCCTGGCGTCTGGCTCCTTGGTGCGGCGGCGCAGCGCCGCGCCGAACATCGAAACGGTGCTTCCGCTGACACCGACAGCGCCGGTGCGATCCACCCCCCAACTTCAACCGGGAGAACACGCATGAAACCAGCCACAGCCACGCCCCGCGTGTGGGACGCCTCTGTGCGGGAGTTCGAACG
>JANOCN010000356.1:0-19128 GCA_031412185.1 Betaproteobacteria bacterium
CCAATTTTCATCCCACCATGGTTGCGCTGGCCTTCGACAGCATGGCCATTGCCGTCACCCACCTGGCCAGTGCCAGCGTGCAGCGGGTCATCAAGCTGCAGACCCCGCACCTGAGCGGCCTGCCCAAGTACCTGTCGCCAATAGGTGGTGCCAGCGTGGGCTTCAACGCGCTGCAGAAGACGGCTGCCGCGCTGTTTGCCGAAATCAAACTCAAAGCCGCACCGGCCAGCCTGGACGCGGTAGTCGTCTCAGACACTGTGGAAGACCACGCCACCCAGGCGATGTTGTGTGTGCGCAAGCTGGCAGAGCAGTTGCAGCTGATGCGCTACCTGTTGGCCATCGAGGCGCTGGTGGCGGCGCAGGCGGTGGATCTGCGCCAGGCAACCAGGCTGGGTGTGGGTTCCCAACTGGTTTTTGACGCCGTGCGATCCGTAGTGCCGGTGTTGCAGCACGACCGCCCCCCCGGACCGGACGCCATGGCTGTGTATGGCGCCTTGTTTTCCGAGAGCGTGTGCGGCGGGCTGCGCGTTTTGGCCAGCGGCGGCTTGACCGGAATCGACCTGCCTGGCTTGTGATTCCCGGTAAGTGCGCTTATTCTCCGGCCATGCGAGATTCGGCACCATGAGCATCAGTTACCAGGTCAGTGGTCGTAACCCGGCGGCTTTGTTCACGCTCAAGCTGCACCGCGGCGATGGCATGCTGCTGTTGGCGATGAACTGGAGGCGCAAAGCGCCGCCACTGGACATGGTGGGCTTCGCCATTGAATACAAGGAGCCCGGCGGCGACAAGTTCTATTCGCTGAAAAACCGCTTGTCGTTTGCCGATGCGGCTGGCCAGGTAAATGCCAACACCTTGTCGACACGACTCTCACCGATCCAGAAGTTCCGCTGGGTGCACTTCCCGCGCAACGCCGAGATGGCCGGGGAGTTTGTGTACCGCGTGACGCCGGTGTTCATGAACGCTGCCAACGAGCTGAGTTATGGCGAATCGCAGGAGGCCGCGATTGCATTGCGGCGCGAGACCTACCCTGGCCAACTGAACGTGAGCTTCACGCGCGGCTTCGTGTCGTCGCAGGCATTTGTAGACCGCTACGTCACCGCCCGCCACGGCATGGCCGAACTGCTGCCGGTGGCGAAAGAAGACGGCCTGGACTTTGTGCCCACGCACCCCAAAGCCGCCGAGGCGCTGGCGTGGATGGGTTTTGAAGCACGCAACGCCATTCTCGAAGTGCTGGACAACGCCATTGCCGACCCGCAGGCGCAAGTGTGTGTGGTGGCTTATGAGCTGAGCGAAGGCGACGTGCTGCAGCGCCTGCAGCTGCTCGGCCCGCGCCTGCGCATCATCATCGACAACAGCGCCGAACACGGCAGGCCAGATTCAGCGGAGACCGTGGCCGCCGCGCGGCTGGCCACGTCGGCCGGCGCACAGAATATCAAGCGCCAGCATATGGGCAGTTTGCAGCACAACAAGACCATCGCAGTAGACGGGCCCAAAGGTCAGTGGGTGGTGTGCGGCTCGACCAACTTCTCGTGGCGTGGCCTGTTTGTACAAGCCAACAACGCCCTGGTACTGCGCGGGAAAAAGGCGCTGAAGCCTTTTTTGACTGCGTTCGAGGCCTATTGGCAAAACGACAAGGTGGCAGGTTTTGCAGCCACACCCGCCGCCTCTTGGGCGCCGCTCGGTATCACCGGCATAAACGCGCAGGTGGCCTTCTCGCCGCACAACGCGTCCAACAAATTATTGCAGGGGATTGCGGACGACATCGCCACCCAGACCCGTTCGTGTGTGTTTTATTCGTTGGCTTTCCTGGGGCAGACCAAAGGTGCAGTGCGCGACGCGATCAAGAAGGTAACCGAGAGCGACGCCATCTTCGTCTACGGCATTGCCGACAAAAAAATTGGCGGCCTCGACCTGCAGAAACCCAACGGTAATATTGCCCCCGTGTTCCCGGCTGCGTTGGGCAAAAACCTGCCCGAGCCTTTCAAGAGCGAACCCACCGGTTTGTCGGGTCAGGTGGGTACACGTATGCACCACAAGTTTGTGGTGATAGATTTCGACAAACCTACCGCACGGGTCTACCTGGGCTCGTACAACTTCTCCGAACCGGCAGACACCAAAAATGGCGAAAACCTGCTGCTCATCCGCGACCGGCGCATCGCTGTGTCGTACATGATCGAGGCATTGCGCCTGTTCGACCACTACCACTTTCGGGTGGCGCAAAACGAAGCCAGCAGCCAGCGCAAGAAACTCGTGCTGGCCCGCCCGCCCAGAAAACCTGGCGACAAGCCCTGGTGGGACGACGACTACACCGACCTGCGCAAGGCGCGCGACCGGTTGTTGTTTGCGTAGAGTGCCTGCGCCGCCATCCCATGCACATCGAAGTAGACGACCTGTCCCGGACCCAGGTGCATGCGCTGCTGGAGGAGCACCTGCGCAATATGTACGAGTTGTCGCCACCGGAGAACGTGTTTGCCCTGGATCTTGACAAACTTCGCGCGCCCGGCATTTCATTCTGGACGGTGTGGGAAGGGGGGGAGTTGCTGGGCTGCGGCGCGCTCAAAGCGCTTTCGGCTGCACACGGCGAGGTGAAATCCATGCGCACCCCGAACGCCCTGCGTGGCCAAGGGGCGGGCCGCGCAGTGTTGGCGCACATCATCGAGGTGGCCAGGCAGCGCGGCTACGCAACGCTGAGCCTGGAAACCGGTACGCATCCGGCGTTTGTGCCAGCGCAGAAGCTGTACCAGAGCTTTGGCTTCGTGGTCTGCGGGCCGTTTGGAGACTACCGCGAAGAGCCCCATAGTGTCTTTATGACGCTTCGGCTGGGCGCCGGTGTGGCCTGACCCTTTTGCCGCAGAACATGGCGCACTAAATCAAGGAGGTACCACGATGTCGCTCGCGCTCTACGGCCACCCTTTCTCCTCGTATACGCAGAAAGTGCTGATTGCGTTGTACGAGAACGGCACGCCCTTCGAGTTCCGCTGCATCGCTCCGGATACGCCGCAGCACGCAGCCGAGTGGCTGCGGCGTTGGCCACTGCGCAAGTTTCCGCTGCTGCTGGACGGCGAGCGCCAGACCGCCGAGAGCAGCATCATCATCGAGTACCTGCAGCTAGCGCATCCCGGGCCGGTGCGCCTGCTGCCCACAGACCCGCTGGCCACGCTGGATGTGCGTTTCCTTGACCGCTTTTTCGACCTGCACGTGATGGATGCGATGCAGATTGCGGTGGATACGGCGCTGAATCGGCTCCCTATGAAGCGCGAAGAAGGGCTTGCCATTGCTACAGAAAAGCTGGAGCGCGCCTACGCCTGGCTCGAAGGGCATCTTGCCGGCAAAGCCTGGGCTACCGGTAGCGACTTCACGCTGGCAGACTGCGCGGCCGCGCCCTCCCTGTTCTACGCGGACTGGACACACCGGATTTCCGATGCTTACCCGGTGCTGCGCGCCTACCGCGCGCGCTTGCTGGCCCGCCCGTCCTTCGCCCGTGCGGTGGAGGAGGCACGGTACTTCCGGCCGTACTTCCCGCTCGGTGCGCCGGATCGGGATTGAGGGGCGATCACCGCTGACCAAGTACCGCCATATCCGGTTAGCATGGCGACAGGGGGAGCAGAACAGAAGCAGGTAGATGGAGCGCCGCGTGGCCAAAAACGACAACGAGGAAAATAGTTCGGTAGCCCTGTATTGGGATTTCGAGAACCTGCACGCCAGCCTGTTTGAGGCGGTGCATGGCGACGGCTCATACGGCAAATCCGACGGCCGCTTCAAGGCGCAGGAACCTTTCATCGATGTACAAGCCGTCGTGGAATTGGCCTCGTCCTTCGGACCCATCGCTATCAACCGCGCCTATTGCAACTGGCAATATTTGGGTCGCTACCGCGATGCATTGCTACAAGGCGCGGTGGAACTCATCCAGCTGTTTTCGCCCGGCCCCAACGCCAAGAACGGCGCCGACATCAAGCTCTGCCTGGATGCGGTGGAAGATATCAACCGCTTTTCCCACATCGGCACCGTAGTCATCGTTGGAGGCGACAGCGACTTCATGCCAGTGTCGCAAAAGATAAAGGCTGCTGGGCGAACGCTGATCGGGCTGGGCACGCGCAAGAACACCAACCGGCATTGGGCCAAGAGTTGTCACGAGTTTCGGTATTACGAGAACTTGATCGAGCCACCAGCAGTTGTAGTGGTGGACGCGGTGCCGCTGTTGGAGGCGGGTGTGCAACTTCCGCCTGGAGCTGCAGCCGCTGTCGTGGATACCGGCGCGGAAATTTTCCTGCGTGCGATAACGCTGCTAGCTGAAACCAAGGGCGACTCCTGGGTCAACAAGGGAGCGATCTGGCACATGATCAAGCGGCTGGACTCGACCTTTGATACCAAGGACCACGGTCATGCGAGTTTTCCGGCGATGGTGAAGGCGCTGGATGGGCTGATCGAGATTCGCAAGGGGGAGTCAGATCAGTTGATTCGGTTGCGGTGAGTGGGGTCGAATTTGAGCGCGCGAATGTCATACTGATGGCCATGAAAACACCAAACACAAAGTCGTTCCTAGATGACGAGCAGCGCATGAATGCACTCATTGGGTGTATGGATGACGCAGAACAAGGCGAATACAACGGATAGAAGCGACTGAGCAAAGAGTCTGCATTCCCTGGTCGGAAGACGGTCGTCTATACGCTGACAAGTGGATTTCGGGATGACCGTAGCAGTTCTTTTTGGCTCAGAATGTCGACGGCCCGTCCTTAGGCGGCTACCGGAACCTTCGCGGTCAGTTCCACACCAAGCGCCTTCATAACAGCCAACGTGGTCTTCAATGTCGGGTTGCCGTCCTCGCTGAAGGATCGGTACAACTGCTCGCGCGAAAGCCCGGTTTGACCCGCGATTTGGGCCATACCCTTGGCGCGTACAACGACCCCCAGCGCGTGCGCGATGTAGCCGGCGTCATTTTTCTGAAACGCCTCCGCCATGAAAGTCGCGATCGCTTCAGCGGAGGACAGGTCCTCGGCGGGATCGTAGGTAGTCAATTTCTCTGCCATTTCGCTTACTCCAACTCCGGCCGGATGCAGTGGATGGCGTTTGCGCAATTTCCACCCTTGACCGCCGGGCTGTAGTTTATGGCTACTTCTGGCACATGCGCTGGCCGCTTTGCCCGTCGGAGAGATGTGCCGTCTCGCGGTGCTCGAGCGAGAAGCCGATATTGGCGGCCACTGTCATGTGCGGGTACAGCGCGTAGTTCTGGAACACCATGGCGATGTCGTGTCGGGTTGCCGTTCTCGCTGCACCGTCTGCCCGATGCCTCTATCGCAAACAGTTTGTTGTAGATACACTTAACGCAAGATCACCTGGGATGAATCGAAGCGCCTGCTGAACATCAAGGGACACAAGCTTGATTTCGCAGGATGTGAGGCGGTCTTTGACGGACCGGTGGTCACGCAGGAAGATGATCGGGTCGCCTACGGCGAGATGAGGATCAACCTTCTCGGCCTGCTGGGGCCACACGTCGTCCACATGACCTACACCGAACGCGGGGACGACATCCACGTTATCTCCTTGAGGAGGGCCACCAATCATGAAACACGCTACTTCTTCTCGCAAGTTGACCTCTAAGCAGATCCAGGCGGCGATTGCGGCGGCCCCTGACGGGGTCACTGACCCCAATACGCCTTACGACCCCAACGACCCCAAGGCGGTTGCGGCATTCTGGAAAGACGCGGTGGTAACCCGGGGCGGCGGGTACGCGGCTGTACAGGCAGCGCTTGCCGCCAAGCGGCTGCCAGGGCAGCGAGGTCCGGGGAAGCGGCCGCCCAAGGTGTCCATCAATATCCGGCTGTCGCCCGAAGTGCTGGAGGCGTTCAAGTCAACGGGGGATGGTTGGCAAACCAAAGTGGATGGCGCATTGAAAGAGTGGCTCAAGGACCATTCACCGGCCTGAAGCGGAATATCTCCCGCATCGGTTGATGGAGTCTGGAGATGAAGCTTGTTCGAAGACGCGGCAGGACGAGAGCCATAGCGGCTCGGGCGGCAGTTCAGCCGCGCGGTCCGGGGGCGCATGACGCGCTGCGCTGCTCAAGAACCAATACGCTGGCCGCTTTCGGCGTCAAAAAGATGCGCTGCTTCCAGTTTCGGCCGCAGATGGACGGTGCTGCCAAGCACTGACGGAACCCGGTCACGCAATACGCACACCACCCGAGTCGTGCCCAACTGAACAGTCACCTGCGTTTCCGACCCATCGGTTCGACCAGCAGCACTTCGGCGGGAGCGCCGCCGGCTGTGGACAAGGCCAGATGTTCGGGTCGTATTCCATAGACCGCCGACTCTTCCCGCAACGGGCGGTCATGCGCTGGCAGCGGAAACACAACGCCTCCAGTCTTTGAATTCCAGCGTCTACTTGCCACGCGCCGTTCCGTCTTTTTTCTTGCTCATTTCCTTCTCTCCAGTTGATGAATTTAACCATCAGCTAGGGAGTGCGTTTTTCGGGGACAAGATCAGCTCCAGGCTACCGATACAAACGATACAAACCCGCGCCCGCTGACACGCTGTTGAAACAGCGCACCGGCACACTCCTTGCATGCAGAACACCAAGCTATTTGCCGCTGTTGGTACTAGCTGGCAGCCTGCCCAACGAGGAGTTTTACGCCATGGACTTTACTTTTTACGTCGTATTCCGCGAGAGTGGAATGTTCCTGTTTGCGTCCAGTGTTCTGTCCGAGTGCCTGGACTTCGCCAAAACCCATACACGGGT
Organism: Betaproteobacteria bacterium; assembly: GCA_031412185.1. Lineage (GTDB taxonomy): Bacteria > Pseudomonadota > Gammaproteobacteria > Burkholderiales > Burkholderiaceae_C > CAISIP01. Next base: position 6,734 of record JANOCN010000356.1, read on the forward strand.
TGAGGTCGTCGATACGTTCGGCCAGGTGTGGGGTGCCAATTGAACCCGCACACCGTCCAACTGGTCCAGCAAAGCTGGGCTAAGGTCCTGCCGATTGCGCCCCAGGCCGCGCAACTTTTCTATGACAACCTGTTTGCGATGGACCGAAGCCTGCAGCGCCTGTTCAAGGGCGACATGGTGGCCCAGGGTCACAAGCTCATGACGATGATCGGTGCCGCAGTCGGTAAATTGAACCAGCTCGATACCCTGGTGCCTATTTTGCAGGGCCTGGGCCAACGCCACGGTGGTTACGGCGTTTTGCCATCGCACTACAACATCGTCGGTGCCGCGCTGCTCAAAACGCTGGAGCAAGGCTTGGGGGAGCACTTCACGCCCCAGGTCAATGCGGCGTGGGTGCAGGTGTACGGGCTGATTTCCCAGGTCATGCAAGACGCCTGCGAAACCGCCGAAGTTTGATCCTGCGCGCAGCGGCGCGTAAGATGCAGCGGGTTTGCAACGACCCAATTTGAATGCCCCAGACGCCTGGTTCCGACAGCCCGCTCCAAGTCGAGCCGTACGCCCCGCTGCGGCCGACCTGGCGCAGCCTGCGGGACCGCATCACCGGGGCCAACCTTGACGTCTTGCCCAGCTACGTGCAGCGGAGCCTGGAGCTGCAACGCCAGCGCAATGAGATCTTTGCAGGTTGGGTGCAGGTTGCGCTGGTGGTGATTTTTGCGCTGTTTTACGGTTTCTCGCGCAAGACTTTCGCCGCCGACATGATGTTCCACCCGGTCCCGTGGGCGCTCACTGTGTACGGCGGGTTCACAGCGCTGCGCTTGCTGCTGGCCTACCGCAACCGGCTCGGCCATGGGATGCTGATGCTGTCGGTGGTGGTGGACATCACTGTGTTGATGGTCACGATCTGGAGCTTTCATATCCAGTATGAGCAGGTGCCTGCGTTCTACCTCAAGGCACCGACACTGTTGTATGTGTTTATTTTTATTGCCCTGCGTTCGCTGAGCCTGTCGCCCGTCTACGTGCTATTTGCGGGAGGCTGCGCCGCTCTGGGCTGGCTGATGCTGGTGGCTCTGGCCATCTATGCGCCGGGTGGGCAAGACCTGATCACGCGCGACTACGTGGCCTATATGTCCACGCTGGAGATCCTCATTGGTGCGGAGCTGGACAAGATCATCTCCATCGTGATGGTCACCATCGTGCTGGCGATCTCGGCGGCGCGCGCCCGGTCTTTGCTGCACCGCTCGGTGGCCGGGCAGGCGGCGGCGTCCCAGCTCGCGCGCTTCTTTGCGCCAGAGATTGCCGCCACCATTGTCAGCGCGGACGAAATGCTCCAGCCCGGCCAGGGTCGGCAGGTAGAAGCCGCCGCCATGTTCGTGGACATGCGCGGGTTCACCCAGCTCGCCAGCACCCTGGACCCGCAAACGCTGATTGCATTGCTGGGTGAGTACCAGCGCCTGGTGGTGCCCATCATCCGGCGCAACGGTGGCAGCATCATCACGTTTCTGGGCGACGGCATTATGGTAACTTTTGGGGCTACCCAGCCATCGGCGTCGTATGCCGCAGATGCCCTGCGCACGTCCGAGCAGGTGCTCGACGCCATGGGGGCATGGGCCGTAACACGTGCGACGCAGAACCTGGCGGCACCCGACGTGGGTATTGGTGTGGCCACGGGAACCGTGACCTGCGGCACCATCGGCGACGAAGGTCGTCTGGAATATGCAGTGATCGGCGAGCCGGTCAACTGTGCGGCCAAGTTGCAGAACCACACCAAGGTGGAGCAGGTGCGTGCGCTGGCGACTGCCGACGCACTGCAGCGCGCTGTTGGCCAGGGCTACCACAGCGTGCGCGCCCTCCAAGCGCGTACCGCTCGCCAATGTGCCGGTATCGCAGAGCCGATCGATCTGGTGGTGATCAGCTAGGATATCGGGCCGCTGGGTCCGGGCCGCCGGGCCGCCCCAAGGCCGATAGCACCGCAGTGCCGGGCATGGAGGTAATCCGATGGTCCGGAACTGGCCGGGTATTGCCCGGCGGTCCGGCGGGGTCGGCCCGGAATGGCTACCATCTGCGGGTTTGCCGTTTGCCCACCATTCAACTACCAAGGAGTCTCCACCATGCTGCAAGACCAGAATCAATTCGCCGACCCCCACCTCGAAAGTTTGTTGCCCGCCCAGAAGCCGAGCCGCCGGGGTTTTATCGCTGCGAGTGGCTCATTGGGTTTTGCGTTGGCGGCAGGGCCACTGAATGCGCAGTCGGTCATCACCACGCCTGCCGACGGGCTGGAGGTGCTCGATTTCACGGTGTCGGTGACCGGTGGCCAGATGCTGCCGGCCTACATGGCGGCCCCTGCCAAGGCGGGCAAGTACCCGGTAGTCATCGTGGTGCCCGAGATTTTCGGCATGCACGCGTACCAGAAAGACATCACCCGCCGGTTGGCCAAGTTGGGATACCTGGGCGTGACCTTCGATCCGTTCTTCCGGTCGGGCGACCTGTCCAAGGTCAGCGCTATCGGCGAGGTGGTGGCAGCCGCCAACAAGCTGACCGACGCCCAGATGTTGTCCGACCTCGACAGCCTGGTCGCGTTTGTGGAAAAGCAACCCAAGGCCAATGGCGCCAAGATGGGCATTACCGGCATGTGCCGGGGCGGTCGCACGGTGTGGATGTACACAGCGCACAGCCCGAAGATCAAGGCTGGTGTTTCCTGGTACGGCGGCCTGGGTGCCATCCCGCCTGCGATGACGCAGACCCCCAAGGACGTGGTGGCGACGCTGAATGCGCCGGTACTGGGCTTGTATGCCGGAGCCGACAGTGGCATTCCCGTGTCGCAAGTGGCCGCCCTGCAGGAAGCACTGAAAGCCGGCAACAAGAACGCCAAGGCCAGCACCTTCATCCTGTATCCCGAAGTGCCGCATGCGTTCCATGCCGACTACCGGCCCAGCTACCGTAAAGAAGCCGCAGAGGCTGGCTGGAAAGAAATGCTGGCCTGGTTCAAGGCGCACGGTGTTGCCTGAGCAGCACTAGCGCCGTGGGGGATTCGTCCTTGGCAAACTGAATTTTGTCGATCAAGATTCTGGGGTTAATCTTGCACCTCGCGTTCATGTCTTCGCGCGACAGTCTTTACCCAAGGAGTTGACCATGTCCAAATCATCCCAACACCCCTACGTTCCGGTTCTTGTGGACCAATTCAACCGGCGCGAGGTGGACCGCCGGGAGTTTCTGCGCACCGCCTCGCTGCTGGGTGTTTCGGCTAGCGCCGCGTATGGCTTGGCCGGGCTCGCGAGTCCGGCGCAGGCTCAAACCACCAAGCCGAGAGGCGGCACGTTGCGCATCAGCACTACGGTCTACGATGTCAAGTCACCGCCCACAGCAACCTCGACCGCACACCCGCTGATATTTGCGCAAGTTGTCGAATACCTGACCAAGACCGGCATCGACAACGTTACACGCGGGCACCTGCTGCAAAGCTGGCAGCCATCGGCTGACTTGAAGGTCTGGACGCTGAAAGTCCGTCCCGGCGTGAAGTGGCATTCGGGCCGCGCGTTTACGGCCAAGGACATCGACTGGAATCTGCGCCGCCTTCTCAGTGACGCGGTGGGCTCTTCGGTGCTGGGCTTGATGGAGAGCTACATGCTCAACCGGATCGACACCGGTACGGTGAACGCCCAGGGTCGCAAAGTGTTCCGGCATGAGTTCTGGAGCCCGAAAGCCATTGAGGTGGTCGACGACCTCACGTTACGCCTGAACCTGAAGGCACCGCAGCTTGCCGTTCCGGAGCATCTCGGCCACTACCCGGCGGTCATGTTGTACCCGGAGGAAAACGGCGTGTTCGGGCCCAATGCAGTAGGCACCGGGGCATTCAAGTTGACCGAAATCCAGCCCGGTCGGCGTGCGGTGATTGAAGCGGTCAAGGGGTATTGGGGCGAGGGTCCATGGCTTGACAAGGTGGAATTTATCGACGTAGGCGGTGCCGAGACTGCCATAGCCAACGCACTGGTGTCGAAACAGGTAGACGGTGCCTTCCAGGTGCTGCCCGACTCCTTTCCGGTACTCAAGGCGCAGGCGCACCTGAAGTATTTTGAAGCCACTACCGCCGACACCGTGACGACCCGCATGAACGTACGCCAGAAGCCCTTTGATGACGCGCGTGTGCGCAAGGCGTTTCGGCTGGCGGTCGATACCCAAAAGGTCAGCGACCTCACCTTCGGTACATTTTCGACACCGGCGGAGCACCACCACGTGTCGCCGATCCACCCGGAATACGCCAAACTGCCGCCCTTCGTGCGCAATGTGGACTTGGCCAAGAAGCTGCTGGCAGACGCTGGTTATCCGGGCGGCGTAGATGTGGAAATTGTCATCCAACAAAACCCGCCGCACCATTTGCGCCACGCCAGCGCCTTGCAGTCGATGTGGAAAGACGCGGGCATTCGCGCCAGCATCAAGGTGGTACCTAATCCGCAGTACTGGGATGTGTGGCTCACCGCGCCTCTGGGCTCTACCGTTTGGGCGCACCGCTCGCTTGGGGTCATGAATCTGTCGCTGGCGTACCGTACCGGAGTTGCCTGGAACGAGTCCGCCTATGCCAACCCGCAGTTTGACAAACTGCTGGATGAGGCGGAAGGTATGCCTGACCCCAAAGCGCGTTCGGCCAAGATGGCTGAAATCCAGAAGTTGATGCAGGAAGACGGACCGGTAGTACAGACCTACTGGCGCAAGCTCTTCACGTTCTACGACAAGCGTGTAATCGGGTTTGAGATGCATCCCGAGTACCAGGTGTTCTGCAACGAATTGGCGCTGCAACCGGCGTGAGCGGTGCAGGTTTGGTAGTCGTTGGTGCCGCTTCTGGGCCACCGATGCCATGACAGGTTTCCTGGGTCGCCGGTTGGTGCAGTACCTGGTAACCCTGCTGGTGGGGTCCTTTCTGCTCTTTGTAGCCACCGAGTTTTCGCCCGGAACGGTGGCGTCGAAGATTCTCGGACCCTACGCCTTGCCGAATCAGGTCGACCTTTTGTCTGACCGTTTGCACCTGAACGACCCGCTGCTGCAGCGTTATGCGCGCTGGCTGGCAACACTGACTGGCCTGGCCAGCAACCCGATGGCCGACCCTGGTGTGGGTTTGGGGCTGACCGACCCACGCGGTAACCGGTATCTGGGCAACCTGGGGTTCTCTCTGATGCTCAAAGAGCCGGTGATTGACGTGCTGGCATCGCGCATTGGCTACACCATCTTGCTGACGCTGTGCAGTATTGCGTTGATCGTGCCGCTGGCTTTTGGCCTTGGTGTCTGGTCGGGCCTGACGGTGGGCAGCCTGGTCGACCGCATGGTGTCCAGCACCATGGCCGTCTTGACGGCCCTGCCGGAGTTCGCTTTTGCAGTGGCGCTGACGCTGGTCTTTGTGATCTGGCTGGGTTGGTTGCCGGGCACCAGCACCATGTTGTCTGGCGACCGGTGGAGCATGGTTTCGCAGCTGGTGTTGCCGGTCACCGTGCTGGTAGTGGCATCTGCTACTTATGTTGCGCGCATTGTGCGTGCCTCGGTGGTGGACACCATGCAGCGCCCATTTGTGCGGGCCGCTGAGCTCAAGGGTCTGCCCAGGCGTGACGTTGTGCTGCACCACATACTGCGCAACGCCCTGATCGCACCGGTAACCGTGATCTTGCTGCAGATCAACTGGCTGCTCACCGGAGTGGTGGTGGTCGAGTCGATTTTTGCCTACCCTGGCGTAGGTTCGCTTCTGCTGCAGGCCGCCTTGTTTGGCGATATCTACCTGGTGCAGGCGCTGACACTGATGGCGCTGACCATTGCCGTCGGTACCCAGTTTGTCGGCGACCTGTGCTACATGGCGTTGGACCCTCGCATCCGGATGACCTGAGATGAAAGACGCCCCCTGTCTGTCCGGTCTCACTGCGTGTAGACCGGCCGTGCGCGGCGGCCGCTCGATCTTTTATGGGTCGTGGGTCGCGCGCAGCGGGGTGGAAAACTGACATGGATGTTTTGTCCCCCACTGCCATTACCCGCTGGCGTGATTGGCCCGCCGTGCGCGCGCTGGGGCGCTCGCGTCTTGCAGCCACAGGCGCAGCGATGCTGTTTTTCTGGGCGCTGGTTGCCGTGACTGCACCGTGGATCGCTCCTTACGATCCGCTGGCACTGGATTTCTCTGGCACGCAGAACCACGCGCCTTCCAGCGCGCACTGGTTTGGGACCGACAGCCTGGGGCGTGACCTTTTATCGCGCATCATTTTTGGTGCACGCACCCTTTTTGCGGTCGTCCCGCTCGCGGTGGGGTCTGCGTTTGTGGTCGGGACAGCGATGGGTGCCATCGCGGGTTACGCCGGAGGGCTGGTGGACCAGATCGTTTCGCGTGCGTCGGACGTGATGCTGGCTTTCCCGGCGCTCATTATTTATGTGATTCTGCTCACCTCGCTCGGGCCATCGCTGGTGAACATCGTGATTGCCGTAACCCTTGCCTATGCGCCAGGCGTAAGCCGGCTGGCGCGTGCGCAGGTGCTGGCGATCAAACAGATGGACTACGTCATGGCGGCGCAGGCGCGAGGTGACCACCCGCTGTCGATCATCCTGTTCGAAATCATGCCCAACGCGCGCGGGCCACTGGTGGTTGATCTGTGCCTGCGGGCGGGCTACACGGTGATCCTCACTGGTACCCTCGGATTCCTCGGTTTGGGCCTGCCGCCGCCCACACCCGACTGGGGTGGCATGGTGGTCGAAAATACGCAGTTGCTCAGCACCCACTGGCACATGGCGGTGCTGCCCACGTTGGCGATCATCAGTGTGGTCGTAGCGTGCAATTTCCTGGCTGATGGCCTGCGCGAGGGGCAGACATGAGACACGCCGGGTCAACCGGTCTGTCGGTCGAAGACCTGTCGCTGGCCTACGAAACCAGCGCTGGCCGGATTCTGGCCCTGCGCAACGTGTCGTTCTCGGTCGCGCGCGGCGAGACTTACGGGTTGGTGGGGGAATCTGGTTGCGGCAAGTCCACGGCAGCGCTGGCCATGTTGGGTTACCTGGCCCCGAATGCGCGCTGGCTCGGGGGCAAAGTGCTGGTGCAGGGGCACGACCTTTTGCGCGCCTCGCCTGCAGAACTGCGCACACTGCGTGGTCCGGTGGTCGCCATGGTGCATCAGGACCCGATTGGTGCCCTCAATCCTGTTCTCACGCTCGGGGCGCAGCTGGTCGAGACCCTGCGCGCGCACCGTCCGGCTTGCGCGCATGCGATGCGAAGCGAGGTGGTGGCCATGCTCGGGCAGGTGGCGTTGCCTGAGCCGGAATCGTTCATGGCGCGTTACCCGCACCAGGCCTCGGGCGGTCAGTTGCAGCGCATCGCGATTGCAATGGCCTTGCTGGCCCAGCCCAAACTGCTGGTGCTGGACGAACCCACTACCGGGCTGGACGTCACGGTGGAGGCCGCAGTGGCAAATCTGGTGTCGGAATTGGCCCGCCAATTCGATATGGCGGTGGTCTATATCTCGCACAACCTGGGGCTGATCGCCCGCGTCTGCGATCGCATCGGAGTCATGTACGCGGGCGAACTGGTGGAGCAGGGCGACGCGGGCGCTGTATTCGCGCGCCCGCAGCATCCGTACTCCCGCGCGTTGATGGCTTGCCTGCCGCAGGTGATGGCCGGGCCGGCACCCGCGCGGCTGGCCACGATCGCCGGGCGTGTGCCGCAGCTGGTTGCTGCGCCGACTGGTTGTGTATTTGCACCGCGCTGCTTACACAGCGTGTCGTCACTGTGTGTGGAGGCGGGCCCAATTGCCATGGTGGCCACGTCCAGCTCCAGCACTGTACGCTGTGTACGCGTCGGGGCCCTGGACCACTTGCAGGCGAGCCTTGCCATGCGCACCCCCGCCCCGCAGGTACGTCCGCCGGGTGTGTCACTGCAAGCGCTCTGGAAAACCTACGAGCGCGGCGGCGGTCTGTTGGCTCGGCTGTTACCGTCGCTTGCGGCATCGACCCCGGCGCTAGCCGATGTGTCGTTTGATGTGGGGGCGGGCGAAATTGTGGCGCTGGTGGGCGAATCGGGGTCGGGCAAATCCACCCTTGCCAGGCTGGTTGCAGGGCTTGAGTTTTCCACGGCGGGCAGCATCCAGTATCGCGGTGTAGATATCACCAACCTGCCTGCGCGCTCGCGGCCCGCAAGTGTGGCCGGCGCAGTGCAGATCGTGTTCCAGAACCCGGACCGCACGCTCAACCCGTCACACCGGGTGCGTCGGATTCTCGCGCGCGCCTTGCGGCGTGCCAGGGTGCCTGGGCCCGGCACCCTCGAGCAGCGCATCCGCCAACAGTAGGAGCGCGTCAGCTTGCCGGCACACACCGCCGACCAATGGCCACACGCCCTGTCGGGTGGCCAGCGCCAGCGGGTGGCCATTGCCCGCGCGCTGGCGGGCAACCCCGAACTGGTGCTGGCCGACGAACCGGTGTCGGCGCTCGATGTGTCGGTGCAGGGCGCGATCATCAATTTGCTGCTCGAAGTGCGCGAGACAAGCGGCGCGGCCGTGTTGTTTATCAGTCACGATCTGGCATTGGTCCATGTCATCGCCGACCGGGTGGTGGTGTTGCGCCGTGGCCGGGTGATGGAGTCCGGCCCGCGCGATGCCGTGTTTGCACCACCCTACCACCCGTACACACGCAGCCTGCTGGAAGCCGCCGGTGTATTGTTGGAGACGCCCGCGTCGACGCAAGACCAGCAACCGCCATCTGGCCACGGCGGGTGTGTGCATGCCAGCGACTGCCGCCAACGGGTCGGCCCGATCTGCTGGCAGCAGGCACCGGCAGTGCAGGACTGCGGACACGGCCACCGAATTGCCTGTCACCGGCCTTTGTCAGAGTTGCAGGGCGCCGCTTTGCCCGAAGCCATAGTTTGAAGGAGAAATAACATGCGCGAAGCCCAGAAACGCGGCCGTGGCCCGCATTTGCCTCCACTGGATCAGGTAGTGCAATACGACTTCGAACCGGGTTATGTGGTGTTCACCATGCCCAGTCCGCGTCGGCTGCGGGTGCAGGTGGCGGGTGAGACCATTGCAGACTCGATCAACACCGTGTTGCTGTACGAAAGCGACCACCTGCCGGCCTACTACTTTCCGTTGACAGACATTCGCATGGAGCTGCTCCGGCCGAGTGTGTTGACAACGTCGTGCAGATTCAAGGGCACGGCAACGTACTACCACTTCGAAGCCGATGGGTGCCGGGTCGACGATCTTGTCTGGCGTTACGCAGCGACGCCAGCGCAGTGTCCAGAGATTTCGGGGTATGCCAGCTTTATCTGGAACAAGGTTGACCACTGGTACGAGGAAGACGAAGAAGTTTTCGTCCACGCACGTGACCCGTTTCGCCGGGTGGACTGCTTGCCGACTTCGCGCCGTATCCGCGTGGAAGCAGGGGGGACGGTGGTTGCCGATTCATGGCGCAGCGTGGTGCTATTCGAAACTGGTCTGCCAGCCCGGTTCTACCTGCCGCTGGAGGATGTGCGCCGGGAATTTCTGGAGCAAAGCAGCTTGCAAACCCGCTGCCCCTACAAAGGCCAGGCGCGTTACTATGACTTGCGGGTCGGCGCAACTTTTCTGAAAGACAAGGTCTGGTACTACCCGAAGCCGGTGCACGAATCGGCGCGCATCAAGGGGCTGGTGGCGTTTCCGAATGAGTTTGTCGACATCTTCGTAGACGGTGTGCTTCAGCCCCGGCCGATGACCACCTTTTCGCACGGCTACACCCAGACTACACCGCGATGAAGGTAAGCCAATGAAACCAATCTACATCGACTACCTGAACGGCCCGGACCTGCAGGCCCTGGCGATCACCGACGACGAGATACTGCTGGCCATCGAGACCAGCCTGGCGGCGCAAGGGCGTGGCGAATGTGTCATCGAGCCGCGCATGCATCTGGCACCCAAGGCGGGAGTGGACGGCCATTTCAATGTTCTGCGCGGTGCCATCGGTGCGCCGATCAATCTGGCAGGGGTGAAGGTGGTGGGCGACTTTGTGGACAACTACAAGCAAGACCTGCCCTCGGAGGTCGGAATGTTGACCCTGTTCGACCCGCGCACCGGCATTCCAGTGGCGATCATCGACGCCACCGCCATCACCGAAATGCGCACCGGCGCGGTGACGGCTATCGGTGCCAAATACCTGGCCCGCAAGAATTCGAAAGTGCTGGCGCATATCGGCGCGCGCGGTACCGCCTGGTGGAATGTGCGTCTGCTCGACAAGCTGTTCAATTTTGACCAGATTCGCGTGCATTCGGCCCGGCCCGAGAGCCGCAACGACTTCGCCCGACGCCTGTCCGACGACCTGGGCAAGACGGTAGTTGCCTGTGACAACTGGCACGACACCGTAGTGGGTGCCGACATTGTGGTCGAGGCTTCGCGCCTGCGCGAGCCGACACCGTTGCTCAAAACCGAATGGATCAAGCCGGGGGCGTTTGTTGTGCCTTACGGCACTATGAGTGCGGTGGAAATGAGCCTCACCGACATCATGTCCAAACTGGTGGTGGACGACTGGGGGCAATGCAAGGGTGGCCAGTTCGGTTCGCTGCGTGCCCACGTCGAAGCTGGCAAACTGTCGGCACAGACCTTGCATGCGGAAATGGGGCAGATCGTTGCGGGGTTGAAACCGGGGCGCGAGGCCGATGCAGAGAACATCCTGTTTTGGCACCGCGGGTTGTCACTGAGTGATATTGCGCTGGGGCACGCCATGCTGGTGAAGGCGCGGCGGCTCGGCATTGGTCAGCGACTGCGGTTTTGTTGAGTGCGGCTTTCCACCCCCGAAGCAGGTGCGGGTTTACCAGAGTCTGGGCGCAAAAACTGGCGCACCACCCGTTTGCGGAACGACTTTTGTGACAGACTTGGCATCTTGGTTCGCGGCATTGTCCGGTTCGTTGGTCCGGTAGTTTTTTCCTAGGAGTATTGTTATGGCTAAGAGAGTTTCCAGACGTAATTTTGTGGTGGCTGGGGCCGGGTTGGCGGGTGCAGCGGGTTTGAGCCTGCCGTTCTCCGCGCACGCGCAAGCAGGCGGGCCGCGCAACAACATCGTGGTGCGGGTGGACCGCGAGTTTGACTCCATTGACCCGTCGTTCCGGCGTGGGCCGGTGGAGGGCAACGTCATGCGTTGCATCTTCCAGCGCCTGATGGTGCCCAAGGCGAATTCGGTCGAGCACGAGTTGGAAGCGGCAGCCGAGGTCAAACAGATTTCACCCACAGCGATTGAGTTCAGGCTCAAACCGGGCCAGATGTTCTCCGACGGATTCGGCGAGATGACGGCCGAGGATGTGAAATTCTCCTTTGAGCGCATCGGCTTGCCACCGGCTGCTGGCGGAAAGGTGTCGACCTACAAAAACGACTGGATCGGCCTGGTCGGGGTGGACGTGAAGAGCAAGTACGAAGGCCGCATCAACCTGGCGCAGCCGCGCGCCAATATCTACGACGTGGTGATTGCCGATGGCTCGGGCTGTATTGTGTCCAAGAAAGCTGTGGAGCAACGCGGCGACAGCTTTGGCACCAAACCAGTGGGCTCTGGCCCCTACATGGTGGCCGAATACGACCGCCAGAAGGGCGTGGTGTTGCGCCGCAACCCGGTGTATGCGGGCGGCAAGAAAACCCGCTTCGACGAGATTGCGGTGCGTACCATTGCCGACGCCAAAACCACCGAACTTGCGTTGCGCGCGGGCGAAGTAGATTTCGCGCTGCTGTCGCCTTCGGCCGCTGACCCGCTGCGCGGTGTGGCTGGGTTGACCGTCTCCGACCAGCCCAGCATGGCCTACGTGTGGCTGGGCATGAACATGGAAAAGGCACCCCTGAACGACGTGCGCGTGCGCCAGGCGATCCGCCTCGGTCTGGACGTAGACCAGATGCTGCTGGCCGGCTACAACGGCAAGGCGCCGCGCCTCAACACTGTGGTGCCGCCCCAGATCATGGGTGCCTGGAAAGAAGCCCCAGCCTACAAACGCAATGTGGCCGAAGCCCGCGCCCTGCTGGCTGCCGCCGGTGCGCGGGATCTCAAGCTCAAATTGCTGGTACAGAACCAGCAGACATTCCAGAACATGGCCCTGGTGGCACAGGCCCTGCTCGCCGAGATCGGTGTGACCGTGACGGTCGACGCGCAGCCGGGCGGCACCTACTTTGAGGCCGGTTAGGGCGATGCCTGCCAGCAGCCGCTTCCGAGCCGCGATCGATAGCGAGTTGTCCCAAATTGTGAAAATAGCCTCCTTGAATTCCATTTGCCCGGTCTTGAAGGCGTTGTCTTTCTCAATGTCGAGCATCATCGCGAAGAGTTCCTCCAAGCGCAAGAAGTGCTCCGGCGCAGCCTCGGTCAGTCCTTCCAGCGTCTGGTTCCGCTTGAACGCCTTTAATGGCGCAAACTCGCTCGGAAAGACTGCGCCATGCTTGTCGAAG
>JANOCN010000357.1:0-8536 GCA_031412185.1 Betaproteobacteria bacterium
CTTGTCGATCCTCGCCGTTTTTCCTGAAAGCCAGAGTTCGGCTAGCCCCTTGTGGCGGAACGTCCTGATCATGCGCGATTGTATCTCGTAACGTTACAGTAAGCACAGCAACGCGCGTTACGCCGAGACCACGTTCAACACGTAACCTGCCGCATTGCAGCTTGTAGCCCACGTCATCCCAATTCGGCCAGACCCAGAACCTGCCGGCGCAGCACCCGCCCCAACACATTCTTGATCGACAACACAACATTGCCGGCCTGCCAGTCGAACTCAATCGTCGCGTAATGGTTCTGGGTGACCAGCTCCCCGAGCCGGTTAGGCCCCGCCTCGCTGGCTTGCGCCCATGCGTGGGTCAGGCCGCTGGAGGTCATCTCCAGCAACGCGTAGGTTCCAGGCCGCTCTTCGCGGTAAAACGCACCGATGTGGCGGTCGCCCGACAAAAAGACAACACCGTTTGCGCGGGTGCGCTGCACGGTCTCCAGCAAGCGTTCTCGCTCCAACGGCAGGTTGCCCCAGCTCTCCCAGCCATGGCCCTTTGCCAGCACCTGCACGCCTGACACCACCAGCCGCACGTCCGCAGGTTGCGCCAATTGCTGCTCCAGCCAGCGCCACTGGGTGGTGCCCAGCATGGTCTTGCCAGGGTCCGGATCCGGCAGGTAGCGCTCTTTGCCCGGCGCATTGCGTGCGTCTGTCGCACGCAGGCGCGCGCGGAACCAGCGGCAGTCGAGCACAATGATCTGCACGCGCTGCCCCGCCGGGCCGATGCTCGCCGCGTGGTAGATACCTTCGCGGGCACGCCGCGGGTCGTCGGGAGCCGCACCCCAAAATGCCAGAAACGCGTCTTTCGATGCCTGTTTGTGTTCGAACTCCACGCCCCCGTCGTTGGCCCCGTAGTCGTTGTCGTCCCATATAGCCATCGTCGGCACCGTAGCGCGCAGACGCCGGAAGCCCGGCGATTGCTGCAGTTGCGCATAGGCACGCTGCAGAGTGTCCAGGTGCCAGGGCGTAGCACTGGCGTACACGTTGTCGCCGCCAAAAATAAACAGCTCTGGCCGCTCGGCCAGGACGGCCTCCCAGATTGGCTGCGGCTTTGCCTGGTCCAGGCAGGAGCCGAATGCAAGTTTGTGCAGCGGGTTCACAGGAAGAAGCAGTGCCGCCAGGGAGTCTTGCGCCAAGGTGGCGCAGCCGCTCGCGGCACCCACCAGAGACGCAGCACCAGCGCCCAACACAGTTCGTCGGTCCATCATTGCTCCTGTATTGCAGGTCGCAGTATGCCGCCAACCCTGGTTGCGAGGGGCCTACACGCACAGTCACAAGCGGCGACCTTGGCACAATGGCAGTTGCAGCAACGATTCGCAATTGAAAGGACTCGCATGGCATCCGGAAAAATTCTCGTCGCCCAGGGTGGGGGACCCACAGCAGTGATCAACCAGTCGATGGTCGGGGTGGTGCTGGAGGCGCGCCGCCACCACAACATCACCCAGGTATACGGGGCGCGGCACGGCGTCAAAGGCATCGTCAACGAAGACTTTGTCGACCTTACACAGGAGACCAGCGCCAACCTGGAGCTGGTGGCGGCCACCCCTTCGTCGGCTTTGGGCTCCACACGCGACAAACCCGACGCTGCGTACTGCCAGAACATCTTCAAGGTATTGCGCTCGCACGACATCGGGCATTTTTTCTACATCGGTGGCAACGACTCGTCCGACACGGTGCGTATCGTCAGCCTGGAGGCGCAGAAGGCCGGTTACCCGCTGCGCTGTATCCACATACCAAAAACCATTGACAACGACCTGGTGGGCAATGACCACACGCCCGGGTTTCCGTCTGCCGCGCGGTTTGTGGCGCAGGCGTTCATGGGTGTAAACCTGGACAATGCGGCGCTGCCCGGTGTATATGTAGGAGTGGTAATGGGTCGGCATGCAGGCTTCCTGACCGCCGCGTCTGCGCTGGCCAAGAAATTCCCCGACGATGGCCCGCACCTGGTCTACCTGCCAGAGCGCACTTTTGTACAAGAGCAGTTCCTGGCCAGCGTCAAGGCCACGTATGCGCGCTACGGGCGTTGTGTGATCGCTGTGTCCGAAGGCATCCACGACGCGTCGGGCACACCGATCCTGAGCCTGCTGGCCAAAGAGCTGGAGCATGATGCGCATGGCAATGTACAGCTCTCGGGCACTGGCGCGCTGGCCGATTTGTTGTGCGAAGAGATCACGAGCAAGTTGGGCATCAAACGGGTACGCGGCGACACCTTCGGTTACCTGCAACGCTCCTTTGCCGGCTGTGTGTCCGATGTGGACCAGCGTGAAGCCCGTGAAGTAGGCGAGAAGGCCGTGCAGTACGCCATGTGGGGCACCCAGGACGGCTCGGTGGCGATCCGGCGCAACGGGACCTATGCGGTCAGCTACGAACTGATTGCGCTGGAAGCCGTGGCCGGCAAGACCCGGGTGATGGAGGACGAATTCATCACCAGCAGCGGCACCGATGTCACCGAGGCATTCCACCGTTACCTGCGCCCGCTGTTGGGTGCCGGCATGCCAGATGTGTTCCGCCTGCGCGCAGCCCCTGTCGCCAAGCTGAAGGCCGACTGACGCGCTGATGATGTTCGTTGCCTCCAAGCTGCTGGCATTTGCGATTCAACCGCTGTTCTGGGTGCTAGTACCCTTGGTTGGCAGCCTGTTGCTGGCACGGCGACATGCACGTATTTCAAGGCAGTTAACTTGGGCGGCGCTGGCTGCACTGCTGCTCAGCTGCTGGGCGTATCTGCCCTCCACGATGCTGGAGCACCTGGAGTCGCGCCATCCACAACTACCCACCGGTACCGACATGCGTCAGTTCACCGGCGTGGTGGTGCTGGGCGGCGCACTGGCGCGGTCGGATTTGTGGACCGCGCACAACCAGGTGGCACTCAACGACAGCGCCGAACGCATGACCGCAGCGGTTAGTTTGGCGCGCCAACACCCGCATTTGCAACTTCTCTTTACTGGCGGCGTAGCCAGCCTGCCGGCAGCCGGGTTGACCGAGGCGGTGCGCGCCAAGATGTTTTTTGACGAGATGGGTGTGGCCCCGTCGCGCGTCTGGTACGAAGGCAGTTCGCGCAATACATTCGAGAACGCGTCACTCAGCGCAACACTTGCAGGCGTGGACACCAGGCAACGCTGGCTGCTGCTGACTTCGGCGTACCACATGCCGCGCTCCATGGGTGTTTTCACGAAAGCCGGCTGGAACGTGACGCCTTATCCGGTCGATTTCCGCACCGATTCCGGGCCAGCCTGGTACGACTTTTCGCTGCGTTACGGCCCGGAAACCTGGGAGCTGGCGCTGCACGAAATGCTCGGTTATTGGGCCTACCAGTTGGCCGGCAAAATTTGATATCTGCGGCGGCTGCGCGTCAATCGGTTGGCTCGTCGGGCCGCTCAAGATTCATCTGCACGGCCAGCACCTTGTCGATGCGACGCCCGTCGAGGTCAACAACCTCAAACATCCACCCTGCGCATTCGATCTTCTCCCCGGTCACCGGTAGGCGACCCGACACCGCCATCAACAAGCCCGCCACCGTGTTGTAGCGGCCGCGGTCTTCGTCCGGCAACTCCTCAATGTCCAGCCGTGCCTTGAACTCGCCCACCGGCATGGCACCGTCTATCAGCCATGAACCGTCGTCGCGCTCGGTAGCCCAGGCATCCACCTGTGCATGCGGCTGCAGCTCACCGGTGATGGCTTCGAGCAAATCATTGGGGGTGATCAGACCCTGCACCACACCATACTCGTCCACCACCAGCACCATCCGGGCAGACGCAGTGCGAAACTGTTCGATCAGCTCCATGCCGGTGAGCGTCTCGGGTACAAACACCGCAGGCAAAACATGCGCCTCGATGCTGCCGGGGTGGTCCACGCCCAGCTGCAGCAGTTTGCCGACGCTGATTTTTCCCACCACGTCTTCCAGGGAACCGCGGCATACCGGATACCAGGAGTGCGTGCCCCGGTCGCCATCGGCGCCCACTTTCTGCAGGTTCTGCGCCACCGTGTGGCTGGCCTCCAGCCATTTCATGTCCGAGCGCGGCAACATCATCGAGGTAAGCGGCCGGTCGTCCAGCAGAAAAACGTTTTGCACCATCTGGTGTTCGTGTTCTTCTATCAAACCGGCGTCTACGCCCTCTTCCAGGCTGGCGCTGATCTCTGCCTCGGTCACCGCGCGGTTGCCGGTGGTGTCGATGCGCAGTAGCTTCAATGTGGCGTGGGTGCATACCGAGAGTAGCCACACAAACGGCTTGGCACCCGTCGCAACCCAGGTCATCGGCCGCGCCACCAGCCGCGCTACTTGCTCCGGGTAGAGCTGCCCGATCCGTTTGGGCACCAGTTCGCCGAATACGATCGTGACGAAGGTGATGGCCGTCACAACCAGACCAGTGGCGGCGATATTGGCGGCCCGCAACGGTATGCCCAGACTTGCCAGCCAACCCGCCACGCCTGCGCTGAAGGCGGCCTCGCCAATAATACCGTTCAGCACACCGATCGACGTGATGCCTACCTGTACGGACGACAGAAAACGGGTGGGATTCTCCAGCAAAGCCAGTGCCGCCTGCGCACCACCGTCACCTGCTTCGGCCATGCTGGCGAGGCGCACCTTGCGGCTGGCCGTCAGCGCCAGCTCGGACATCGCAAAAGCGCCGTTGAGCAACGTCAAGAACGCAATCAGCAATAGGTCCATGCAAGCGGAGAGAGAATCAACACCATGGCACTTTACCTGATTGGCGACGTACAAGGCTGCGACGATGCACTGCAACGGCTGCTCGAGCGAGTCGATTTCTCGCCCAGTCGCGACACCCTGTTTCTGCTCGGCGACCTGGTAAACCGGGGGCCGGACTCCCTGGGCGTGCTGCAGCGCCTGATGCGATTGGGCAGCGCCGCACGCTGCTTGCTGGGCAACCACGACCTGCACCTGCTGGCAACGGCGTATGGGGTGCGCAAACCGCACCGCAATGACACGCTGGCGGCGATTCTGGATGCACCCGACCGCGCTGCCATGCTGGAGTGGTTGACACACCAGCGCCTGGCGATGCTGGAAAACTTCCATGGCCATGAGGTGCTGATGGTGCACGCCGGCGTGTTGCCGTCTTGGTCAGCAGCCAAGGCGGTGGCGTTGGCGCTCGAGGTCGAGACCGTGCTGCGCAGCCCCGACATGGAGGACTTTCTGGCACAGATGTACGGCAACGAACCGTCCCAATGGCGCGACGAACTGGTTGGCAGCACGCGACTGCGGATGATCGTGAATGTGCTCACGCGCCTGCGATTCTGCACCGCGGACGACCGGATGGAATTCGACACCAAGGAAGGCGCTGCCGCCGCACCGCCAGGGTACCTGCCATGGTTCGAGGTACCGGGTCGGCTGACCGGCGACACCACAGTGGCATTTGGACACTGGTCCACGCTGGGTTGGCTGGGACGGCCGGATGTGTTGTCGCTCGACACCGGCTGCGTATGGGGCGGGCCGCTGAGTGCGGTGCGCCTGCGGCCAAATGGCAGCGCCAGCTACCCGGCACACGAACTATTTCAGGTACCGTGTGCGCAGGCGCAGCGCCTGGGCGATTGACCAGCTCTATCCGCGTTGCCGACCCACGCCAACCGGCCTAACTGGTTTCAGTTTCGGGTTTGAACAAGGCCGCCACGCGGCGCTTTGGCTTGATGTTGGCAGATATGCTGCGCGCGGTGCGCGGCACCGTGGCCTCCCAGGTGGGCGCGACGTCTGCCGCCACCGGCGCTTCATAGGGCTTGTCGAAGAACGGGTCGCGTGAGACCTGCGGCGGCCGGACGATATCCCGCCGGGGCGGGCGATCCATGCGGCTACCCGTGTTATCGCGAGCTGCACCGCCCGGGCCACGGGCGACAGGACCACGCGGCTCATCGGGCACCTCGTCGGCTGCATACATGCGTCGGCCGTCGTTGATGCGGCCTTGCTTGCGGATGTCCGGGCTGTCTTCGTCAAACTCGATCGCTTCGAGCTCGATCTTGGCCTTGAGCAGCTTCTCCAGGTCGGCCATCAGGCGGCCATCGGACTTGGACACAAAACTCACCGCCAGGCCCGACGCACCAGCGCGGCCGGTGCGGCCAATGCGGTGGATGTAGTCTTCGGCATTGAACGGAATGTCGAAGTTGAACACTGCTGGTACGTCCTTGATGTCCAGCCCTCGTGCGGCTACATCGGTACACACCAGCAAATCGACTTCACCTTTTTTGAACGCGTCCAGCGCCTTGAGCCGTTCATCCTGACTCTTGTCGCCGTGCAGGGCGGTGGTTTTGAGCCCTTCGCGCTCCAGCGAGCGGGCCAAGCGCGCGCAGCCCAGTTTGCTGTTCACAAATACAAACGCCTGCTTCATGCCACGCTGGCGCAACACCTGGTGCAAGGCGTGACGCTTGTCATCGTCGCCGACGCTGTAGAAATGCTGCTCCACGGTGGACGCGGTGGCGTTCGGGCGCGCCACCTCGACCGTCACCGGATCTTGCAGGTAACTGTTGGCCAGGCGCCGGATTTCGGGCGAGAAGGTGGCCGAGAACAGCAATGTGGTGCGCTGCTTGGGCAGGAAGCTCAGGATGCGCTGCAGGTCCGGCAAAAAGCCGATGTCCAGCATGCGATCAGCTTCATCGAGCACCACGTATTCGACCTGGTTGAGCACCGTATTCTTGGCTTCGATATGGTCCAGCAGGCGTCCCGGCGTTGCCACCAGCACCTCGACCCCGCGTTTGAGCTCCAGCGTCTGCGGCTTCATGTCCATACCGCCAAACACTACGGTGCAACGCAATTGTGTGTGTTTGGCGTAGGCCGTGATCGCCTGCGCAACCTGGATCGCCAACTCGCGTGTGGGCAACAGCACCAAAGCCCGCACCGGGTGGCGGGCCGGGGACGTGGAGGCGTTCTCATGGGCCAGCATGCGCTGCAGCAAAGGGAGCGCGAAAGCGGCGGTCTTGCCAGTGCCGGTCTGGGCGGCACCCATCACATCACGGCCCTGCAGCACGATGGGAATCGCCTGTGCCTGGATCGGCGTCATGGACTCGTAGCCCAGTTCGGCTACCGCGCGCGCCAGCTTGTCGTCGAGCTGGAGCTGCGAGAAAGAATCAATATTTGGTGGCTGGGCTGAGGTTGGGTCGACCGGGGTTGTCATAACGGGGGATGTCGTAGCTGGAGCTGTCATCAATACCTGCAAGGAGATTTGCCCCAGGGGCCAGACGCGGCGCTCAAGGCGGGTTGTACCCACAATTTGGGCAAAGCGGCATTATCCCCCTATATCACAGCGCCGGTGCGGGGCCTATAAAGCCCTGGCAGAAAAGGTGTCGCAACCCTTGACGCTTCCACCCTGAAGCCCGGCGTTGAACCAGCGCTGACGCTGGGCGCTGCTGCCGTGGGTGAAACTCTCGGGCACCACAGCCCCGCCACCGCCACGCTGCAGCGCGTCGTCGCCGATCTTGGCGGCTGCGTTCATGGCTTCTCCCACGTCGCCGTTCTCCAGTACTTGGCGGGCATTCTGCGCATGGTGGGCCCACACCCCCGCCAGGCAGTCGGCCTGCAGCTCCAGCTTGACGCTCAGCGCGTTATATTCCACCTTGCTCACGCGCTGGCGCATCTGGTCCATTTTTTCGGTGATGCCCAGCAGGTTTTGTACATGGTGGCCGACCTCGTGGGCGATCACGTAAGCCTGCGCAAAATCGCCTGGCGCACCCATACGCGTCTTGAGCGTTTCGTAAAACGCCAGGTCAATGTAGACCTTCTGGTCTCCGGGGCAATAAAACGGGCCCATGGCCGCCTGCCCACCGCCACAAGCCGTGGGCGTGGCACCGCGAAACAACACCAGCTTTGGCTCACGGTAGGTAGTGCCGCCTTTGGTAAAAATGTCTTTCCATACGTCTTCCGTATCCGCCAGTACGGTCGACACAAACTTGGCCATGCGGTCATCGGCAGGCGGGCGCTGGGCCGGCGCCTGCTGCACCTGCTCGGTGCCGCCACCGCCGCTGAGCACACCCAGGATGGTGAGCGGATTGATGCCCAACACCCAGCCCCCGACCAGGGCAATCACGATAGTGCCGATGCCGATGCTGCGCCCGCCGAGCAGCCCACCCCCACCCCCACCCCCTCCGCCACCGCTGCGGCGGTCTTCCACATTGTCAGATTCCCGGTTGCCTTCCCATTTCATGGTATTCCCCTTGTTTTTCCCTCGGACTGTCTGAATCGGCCCGCCGCAAGTCGCGGTAAATTCAGGGGATGTTACGCCCACCACCACATCTCGTGCGTAGGACACCTGCTTCTATTGCCAAGACGCACCGTCCGACCACTTTGCCCCAGGTTCTGGTAACCGGTTTTGACGCTTTCGGAGGCGATGTGATCAACCCTAGCTGGCTTGCCGCCCAGGCCCTGCACGGGCGCAAGCTGGCCGGGCACCGGATTGTGGCGGCGCAGTTGCCCACGGTGTTCGACCAGTCTCTGGGGGAATTGGCGGCACTACTGGCGCTGCACCGTCCCGCCCTGGTGGTCTGCCTCGGTTTGGCCACC
>JANOCN010000358.1:0-1995 GCA_031412185.1 Betaproteobacteria bacterium
GGGTTACGACGTTGTGATTGTTGAGACGGTTGGCGTGGGCCAGAGCGAGATCGCGGTGGCAGGCATGACCGACATGTTTGTGCTGATGCAGCTGCCCAATGCTGGTGACGAACTGCAGGCTATCAAAAAAGGCGTGATGGAGCTGGCCGACCTGGTGGTGATCAACAAGGCCGACCTGGACGTCGCTGCAGCGACGCGGGCGCAAGCGCAGATCACGTCTTCGCTACGCCTGCTGGGCCAGCATGGGAACCCGGCCCATGCGCTGCAGGCCCAGACTTTCGGGCACCCGCAGGTCCTGCAGAACAGCGCATTACTGGGCCAAGGCGTGGACAGTTTTTGGGCCAGCGTGCAGAGCTTCCGCCAGCTCCAGACTGACAGCGGGCGGTTGGCCCGACGCAGGCAAAAGCAGTCTTTGTCATGGATGTGGGAGCGAATCGAGGCCGGTCTGCGGCTGGCGTTCAAGGAAGACGCCCAGGTGCTTGCGCGCCTGGAAGACGTGGCGGGCCAAGTCGCGCAGGGCACGTTGGTGGGATCGGCTGCGGCACGCGAATTGCTGGCGGTGTTTGCGGGCTCGCAAAACCGGTCCACGGCGGACCAGAAACAGCCGGGGGTGGCTGGGTGATCTCAGCCGAATCGCTGGCGCGGATTGAGGCTTCCAAGGTCTGGCGCACCAAACGCGTCGAAGTATTCGAGCTGGCCGAAGGCAAAGTGCTGGTTAAAGGCCAGCGCGCCGCGCGCAGTCCCTGGCCACACCGCGTGATGAATATGTTCACCTGGTTGTTCGGGGTACCGTACCTCAAGGCGGTTCCGGTGCATGGGGGGCCGCGGTCCCAGAAGATCGAGATCATGCGTTTGCGGGCGCTGCGTGCGGCAGGTTTGCCGGTTCCCCAGGTTCACCACGTGGGCAGCGACTATTTTGTGATGGCCTATCTGGGCTCCAACGACCTGGCGCGGTGCCTGCGTGAGCAGGGCTCCCGGGGTTTCCCGTTGTGGCAACAGGCGATGGAGCAGTTGCTGGCAGTGCATGCACAAGGGCAATACCTGAGCCAGTGTTTTGCACGCAACATCATCGTGTCGGATCGGCTGGAAGGTCTGATCGACTTCGAGGACGACCCGCTGGAAGTGATGGGGCTGGTCGAAGCGCAGGCGCGCGACTGGCTTATCTACCTGCAGTCCACACTGTGGAACCTGGCACCCGACACCGCGCAGCTCGACGCCGCCCTTCAAAACGTGCTGACACGTGAGTCGGCCCCGGTGCGTGCCGTACTGCGCCATGCAGCCCGGCGCCTGGCCTGGCTGCGCTGGTTGCCGACCCGGCGTGAGGTATGGGGCAAGGATTTTGTGAGCCTGCAGGCGGTGGCCGCCGCACTGCACCGGCACCATGCGGCAAACGCTACCTGACAGAAAATCAACGGAGAGTAATCGATGCAAGCAATCCTCGAACAGCTGGAAGCCAAACGCGAACAGGCGCGGATGGGTGGTGGCCAAAAGCGTATTGATGCGCAGCACCGCAAGGGCAAACTGACCGCGCGCGAACGCCTGGAGCTGCTGCTCGACGAAGGAACGTTCGAAGAGTGGGACATGTTTGTGGAGCACCGCTGTGTCGATTTCGGCATGCAGGAGCAGAGGATTCCGGGTGACGGCGTGGTGACGGGGTACGGCATGATCAACGGTCGCCTGGTATTTGTATTCAGCCAGGACTTCACGGTATTTGGTGGTGCGCTGTCGGAAGCCCATGCGGAGAAGATCTGCAAGGTGATGGACCAGGCCATGAAGGTCGGTGCGCCGGTAATAGGCCTGAACGACTCCGGCGGGGCACGCATCCAGGAAGGTGTGGCCTCGTTAGGCGGATATGCCGACGTGTTCCAGCGCAACGTGATGGCCAGTGGGGTGGTGCCGCAGATCAGCATGATCATGGGGCCGTGCGCCGGCGGTGCGGTGTACTCGCCAGCCATGACTGACTTCATCTTCATGGTCAAGGACAGCTCCTACATG
>JANOCN010000359.1:0-2451 GCA_031412185.1 Betaproteobacteria bacterium
CTTCATCCAGGCCCGTCCCGGCGCCAGTGCACACACCGATGTCGAGCCCAGCCAGGCGCGACAACAAGAGAGCTGCGCTGGACGTATTGCCAATGCCCATTTCTCCCAGCAGGAGCGCATTGCCCGGCAGGGAACGCAGCAGACTTTGGCCATTGTGCAGGGCATCGCGACACTGCGCAGTAGTCATGGCGCGGTGAAGCAAGGCATCTGCAGTGCCTTGCGCAATTTTGCGCACCAGCAGGCTCGGCTGGCCTGGCAGGCCACTCTCGCGGGGCGCGAACTCGTGCGCCACACCACAGTCCACCACCGTGAGCGCAATGCCGTGCTGGCGCGCCAGCACACTCACCGCAGCGCCCCCGGCCAGGAAATTCTCCACCATCTGCCAGGTCACATCACTGGGATAAGCGGATACACCCCGCGCTGCCAAGCCATGGTCGCCCGCAAACACTACCAGTTGCGGATGGCTAAGGGCTGGTGTTTCGGTTCCGAGAATTTCCCCCAGTCGGCGCGCCAGCGTCTCCAGCGCCCCTAGGGCACCCAGTGGTTTGGTCTTGTTATCGAGTTTGTGCTGCAGCGCCCGGCTCAAGCCGGGGTCGGTTATATCGGCGAGCACAGGCAGGTCGGCAAGGACGGAGGATTCAAACTTCATGCAGGGTGCCATGTGAAGGGAAGGTGGAACTGAGAAAACTGTATGTCAAATTACCAAACACCAGACTCAATTGCGGGGCAACGCTACCCACTGGTTGGCCAGGGCGTGAATGGCAATGCGTTGATCGAACACCCGCTCCAGTGCACGGTGGGTTGCGGGGTCGGCGCATCGGCCCATGTAGGTTACGCGACCCTGCGCCATTACCACCATCTCGTCTGCATGCAATGCCATCGATATTTCGTGCAACACACTGACCACGGTCTTGCCCGACGCGACCAGGCCGCGCACCAACCCGAGCCAGTCGGCCTGGTGCGGAGGGTCCAGGTTGGCCAGCGGCTCGTCCATCAGCAATACGTCGGCCTGCACCGCCAGCGCGCGCGCCAGCAATACACGCTGACGCTCGCCACCCGACAACTGGCCCAGCGCCCTGGCGCGCCAGTCCCAGGCCTGCGTGGCACGCAAGGCCTGCTCCACAGCCGCAAGATCGGCAGCACTGGGCGGCGCCAGCCAGCCCTGGTGCGGCAGCCGCCCCAACAGCGCAACGTCCCAGACAGTCAGGTCGTCGCTGCTGGACTCGTTCTGCCCGAGCCACGCCAACTGCTGCGCGCGCAGCCGCGCCGGCAAGTTGGCCAGCGATTGCCCCGACAACACCACGTCCCCCTGGTGCGGCAGCACCTGCGCCAGTACCTTGAGCAAAGTGGACTTGCCCGCACCATTGGGGCCGACCACGCTGGTCCAGCGGCCGCGGGCCAAGGCCAGATCGATCCCATGCAAAACCTCCGCGTCCCCCAGGTGGGCGTGAATCGCACGCGCCTGCAGCACCGGCTTCGGCTCTTGCGCGCTCATAACACGCTGCCGGTGCCGCTGCGTCGGCGCATCAGCCACAACAGATAGCCTCCACCGAGGACGGCAGTGAGCACACCTACCGGCAACTCCTGGGGTGCCAACAAGGCGCGCGCCAGCGTATCGGCGGCCAGCAGCAACACCGCGCCCATCAGGCTGGACAGCACCAGAGAATAGCGGTGCGTGGTCTTGACTACCGAGCGCACCAGATGGGGTGCTGCGAGGCCCACAAAAGCTATCAGCCCGGTCTGGGCCACTGCGGTACCGGTGGCCAACGCCAGCACCGCAACCAGTGCCACACGCATCTGCGGCAGCGGCAAACCAAGGCTCGCGGCTGTCGCCTCACCAAGGGACAGGCCGTCCAGCCCACGCGCGAGCATCCACGCCACCAGCGTACACAGCAGCCAGGCAGCGGCCATCAAACCACAGGCACTCCAGCCCACAAAGCTGGTACTGCCCAACAGAAACGCTTGCATCGACAGCATGACCTCGGGCTGCAGCATCATGATCAGTGCGCTGAAGGCGCTCAGCACGACCCCCACCACCACACCCGCCAGCAGCAGGCGCAAGGTATGCTGCACGCCGCGCGCCAGCACAAGCGTCAACAACACGGCACCTACTGCCCCGGCAAACGCCGCCGTGGTCATGCCCAGGCGCACCAGCCACTCGGTGGCGAAGGGTGTGGACCCCAGCAGCGCCAGCGCCACCGCCACCCCCAGCGATGCGCCCGATGCACTGCCCAGCAAATAGGGGTCGGCCAGCGGATTGCGAAACAAACCCTGTGCCACCGCACCAGCCATCCCCAGCAAAGCACCGGCCAGCCAGGCACCCAATGCCCGGGGCGCACGGATGTCCCAGACGATCTGGTACGCCACCGGGTCGTTGCCAACTTGCCACACGCTGGCAAATCCGGTGCTGCCCACACCCAGGCCCAGCAGCAACAAGGCCGCAGAAACCAG
>JANOCN010000360.1:0-2361 GCA_031412185.1 Betaproteobacteria bacterium
GGCTGTGCAGCGGCCGGAACGCCCATAAGACCCGCGGCGAGACACAGATAAATTAGCAGCGATTTCATTAGCATGGCGTGTTCCTCTTTGTTGCCCGTTCAAGCATCTCGCGGCCGCGGCCGGTCTCAGCGGATTTAGATATCAATTAGGACCAGGCAGAGAATAAGCATTTCAAAGTCAAAACGATAGTGCCAGATCGAAGGATTCCGCCATGCCAGATCAGCGAGAAGCCGACCCAACCGAGCCGTGGCCCTTTCTTTCGAAAAACAGCGGGCGGAACCGCTGGCGCGCCCTTCGATGGCCGGTCGCTTTCGCCCCGCGTCGCTGCCCTGCTTCGATCAGGGTCGGGGCGATTTCCCACCAAGCCGCGCCAGCAAGGCCTGCGCCGCCGCCGGAGCGCGCTCCTTGGCGCCGTTGATGAAGAACACGAAGACATCGCGCGCTTTGGCGGCTTTGACGGTGGTCTCCAACCTGGGCAACCCGTCGGGCGCGCCGCCTTCCGCCCACACCTGGGCGTTGGACGCCCACAGGTCGAGTACTTTGGGCGTATAACCAGTCTTCACCTTCTGATCGCTGTTCATCAGCCGCGCATACACAAAGTCGCCGGTCAAGTCACAGAAAGAAGGGAATTTGGGGGAGTCGGTGAACACGGTGGCGCATTGGTACTTGCGCGCCAGCTTTAGGTAGTCGGCCGACATGAAGCTGGGGTGGCGCACGTCTATCACGTGGCGCAGTTTGCGGCCATCCACGTCCTTGGGCAGCAGGGCGAGGAAGGCTTCGAAGTCTTCAGGCTCAAACTGTTTGGTGGGCATGAATTGCCACACGATGGGCCCTAGTTTGTTGCCCAGCTCGCTGATGCCGCTACCCGTAAACCGCGAGATCGATTCTCCCGCATCGGCCAGCACGCGTCGGTTGGTGGCGTAGCGGCTTGCCTTGACCGAGAACACAAATCCTTCGGGTGTGTCGTCGTGCCACTTCTTGACACTGGCCGGGTTCATGGTGCGGTAGTAGGTGCCATTGACCTCGATGGCGGTGCGCTGGCGGCTGGCGTATTCAAGCTCCTTCGCCTGGGCCAGGCCCTTGGGATAGAAGTTGTCGCGCCACGGCTCGTAAGTCCAGCCGCCTACACCAACGCGGATACTTGTTGCTTTGGTCATGGGCTGCTCCTTGATTATGCGGAGAGGTTCGCCGTGTTACCGTTTTATGCCAACAAGTCGAGCAATGTGCGCGCAATGACTTTCGTAGCGCGGCGCAGGTCTTCCAGTTCCAACCGTTCGTCGGCGCGTTTGGCGTGGGACTCCAGCACCGTGCGCGGCCCTGCGCCGTAGATCACCCCTGGGATACCGGCCTCGCAGAAAAGACGCACGTCGGTATACAGCGGCGTACCCAGCGCAGGAATCTTTTCGCCAAAGACCAGTTCGCCGTGTTTCTGAATCGCCTCGACCAGCGGCTGGTTGCCGGGTAATGGCCGCATTGCATTGGCCAGCAGCAAGCGTTTGATTTCAACCGTGACGCCGGGTCGCTTGGCCGCCGTATCCAGGATGAGCTGGTGCAAGCTGTCTTCCACCTGCGCCGGGTTCTCTTCCGGAATCATGCGCCGGTCGAGCTTGAAGGTCACTCTGCCAGGCACCACGTTGGTGTTGGTGCCGCCTTCGATCATCCCCACGTTCAGGTACGGGTGGGTAATACCTTCTACCTTGGACCAGACCGATTGGTAGAGCGCATTTTGCTGGTACAACACATTGAGGATATCGACAGCAGCCTGCATCGCGTCAACCCCCGAATCGGGAATGGCCGCGTGGGCCATCTTGCCGTGTACGGTGATCTCCATCTGCAGGCAGCCATTGTGCGCGGTGATTACCTGGTAGCTGAAACCGGCCGCAATCATCAAGTCCGGCTGGATGATCTTGTGCTGGAGCAGCCAGGCCGGCCCCACTTCACCACCGAACTCCTCGTCGTAGGTAAACAGCAACTCTACGCTGCCGTTGGTCGGCCGCGCCACCGCTTCCAGCGCGCGCACCGCAAACGCGTAGGTGGAGAAGTCGCACTTGCTGACGGCAGCCGCGCGCCCGTAGATGGCGCCGTCGACAATTTCACCACCGTAGGGGTCCTTGGTCCAGCCGTCGCCGGGGGGAACCACATCGCCGTGTGCGTTGAGCAGTACGGTGCGACCCGTGCCGTACTTGCGCCGTACCAGCAGGTTGGTGACCGACTCCATTCCGCAGGCGCGCACCTCGGCTTCAGGCACCGGATGTTGCTCAACCTCCAGTCCCATGGCCTGCAGCAGGGCCGCGGTGCGCTCGGCGTGCGGCGCATTGTTGCCGGGTGGCGTGTCGGTCGGCACGCGCACCAGCTCCTGCA
>JANOCN010000361.1:0-5683 GCA_031412185.1 Betaproteobacteria bacterium
AATCCCTATCTGCGTGGAGCAGCGTCAACCCATCCTCGATGCACCGGGTAGATAGGGATTTCTTGCCGTTTTCGCAGCACCTTGGACTGAAGGTGGCGTATTCGGAAATCTAGTTCGCGCCGGGCGTGGAACAGGGTACCCGAGCAGTGCGGTGGCAACGCGATTTGCAGCACCTACGGAATTACACCCGGCCAGTTCGGAGAGGCTTTTCAGGCGGTCCCATGGAATGCCAGTTAACTGGTGTCCACATTACGAAACGCAGTCTCGCAACGCATCTTGTGCCAGGTGTTGATGCTCTTGCCTTGCGCCTGGGCAGCGATTGCCAGTTTTTCGTGCAAATCGGGCGAGATACGTAGGTTGAACTTGCCCGAAAAATGGCGCCTCGGTTCAATATTTTTCTCCTTGCAAACCTCAAGAAAAACCTGGAGGGACCGCTTGAACTCGGCCCGGAGTTCCTTTGGGTTATTTCCGTAGAAGTCCGCGCCGCGTGGCGCCGAACATGGTGACCAATCAAAGGGGCTGTCCGAAACCCCATTTACACGCAGCGTCTGTCCCTTTCAGCGCATCTGAAGTTCGGGATTTCTCGTCGGCCTTGCTGCTGTTCTTGAGCGCTTCGCGCCACCATCGTGCCCGTGATGCGGAGTTTCGGGCCGCGCGCCGTTACTGCGCTGCACAGTTTTGCTCACTGCCTCCACCCACTGTTGGCCAGCTTCTCGATGCTGCGCACCATGCAATACAGGTGGCACCATCAACCACCTCGGACAATTCAACCCTTCCCCCGTATCGCCACAAAGTCCTTCCAGAACTGCGCCTCCTGCGTGGTGGCGAAGTTGATACGCATCAGGGTGCTGGGTTCGCGGCGGGCGTGGAACAGGGCACCGGGTGCGAGCAGGTATCCCAGGTCGAGCATGCGCTGCGACAGGGCGTCGGTGTCCACACCGGTATCGACCCAGCCAAACAGCCCTGCCGGTTCGGCGGCAAATGTACATCCGGCACCCAACGCCAGCTTGACGCTGCGCGCACGCGCCAGGTCGAGCCGCGTGCGGATGCGCTCCGCGTGCCGGCGCAGTTGCCCCTGGTCGATACACCAGGCCAGGGCTTTTTCCAGCAGGGCCGGTGTGGTGAGGGTAGACAGGAGTTTGGTGTCGAGCAAACGTTCCACCAGATCAGGCGGCGCGGCCATAAAACCGACGCGCCAGTTCGGTGCCAGTATCTTCGCGAACCCACTCACGTAGATTGTGCGCTGCAGGCCGTCGAGTGCACACAGGCGCGTGGCCGACTCGGACGCAATATGGCTGTAGGTGTCGTCTTCAACAATGTGAAAGTTGTGCTGGTTGGCCAGTTGCAGCACACGGTGCGCACTGCCCGGCGTGAGGCAATACCCGGTCGGGTTGTGCAACACACTCACACTCACAAACAGTTTGGGCGCGTGTTGTTCGCAGTAACGCGCCATCACCTCCAGGTCTGGACCACGTTCGCGCCGCGGCACTGGCAGGATGCGCATACCGAGCGACTCCAGGCGTGCAAACTCGATCGCCCAGCCGGGCTCCTCGACCATCACGTAATCGCCCGCGCGCAGCAAGGTGCGGCTCACGACATCCAGCGCGTGTGTCGCGCCCACGGTGGTGATGATCTGTTCGGGCGTCGCCAGAATATCCATGCCCGACAGCTTCTTGGACAAAGAGCGGCGCAAACCGGTGTCGCCGGCCGGTTCGCCGTACTGCAGCGAAAACTCCTTGAGCGCCTGGGTGCCGGTGACCTTGCGCACTGCCGCCGGCATAAAGGTACTTTCCAGCCAGTCGGGCGGGAACACGCCCATGCCTGGTTGCGGCTTGTCGCTGACCGCGTGGAACATGCCTCGGATCAAGGTGGCGGCGCTGATCGGCGCCCGACGCGTCGGTGCGCCGGCTGCACCGGGTGTGGCACCGTCCAGGGGGGCAACGGGTGCGCGCTGGTCGCTGGCGCCCGTCGCTTCGCGCACAAAAAAGCCCCGATTGCGCCGCGCCTCCACCAGCCCGTGGGCCAGCAATTGGTCATACGCGGCCACCACGGTGGCTGGGCTCACCCCGTGTTGCTGCGCGCACTGGCGCACGGAGGGCAGGCGTGCGCCGGTCGCCAGCAGGCGGTTGCGGATACGCTCGGCAAACCGGCCCGACAGTTGTTCGGTAAGCGACTGCGCAGAGGTTTTCATCAGCATGGGCGGGCACCTTTGTGTTTTGCGTGTATTGCCACCGCAGGCAATACAGATTGGCAACTGCGCTGCTTGTCTGTATTGCTTGTGTACTGGTTGCCAAGATTACATTGAATGCCCTGACCAAGCAAGCACAACAGCGCCAACCGCCTCCTTTTTCATGAGCACCACTGAAGTCACCGCACTGCTAGTGTTCTGTACGGCCATGAGCTTTTCGCCTGGCCCCAACACGACGCTGGCAACTGCTTTGGCTGCCAACCACGGGCTGAAACGTGCGCTGCGGTTTTGTCTGGCCGTACCTGCCGGGTGGACGCTGCTGATGCTTAGCTGCGGTTTCGGGCTCGGGGCTCTGGTGCTCGGCGTGCCGCCGCTGCGGCTGGCGGTCAAAGTGGTCGGCGTTGCTTATATGTTGTGGCTGGCCTGGAAACTGAGCGGTGCCGCACAGCTAGCGCAGGTGAATGCGGCCCGGCTTGACATCTCATTTTGGAATGGTGTCGGCATGCAGTTCCTGAACATCAAGGCCTGGATGCTGGCGCTGACGCTGACCGCCGGTTGGGTGGTCAACGCGGCCGGGCAACCGGCCCCCAACCCTGGCCTGCGGCTGGCCATCGTCTGCGGCGTGATGATGGTGTTCGCCTTTGCCAGTAACTTCACCTACGCATTGATGGGGTCGCTGCTGCGCGAGTTTTTGGCGCGTGGCCGGCGCCTGTTGTGGTTCAACCGCATGCTGGCGCTGGTGCTGGTGGCCACTGCGGCCTGGATGTTGACCGTATGACAAAGGAGACGCGCGGTTTGTGGCTTGGTCTGCTCGGTGTGGTGCTTTTTGCCGCCACTTTGCCCATGACCAAACTCGCCACCGGCGGTTTCGATGCGCCACAGCTCTCGCCGGTATTCGTGACCTTCGGCCGCGCGGCGGTGGCGGGTATCCTCTCGTGTGCGTACTTGCTGCTTACCCGCAGCGCAGTGCCTCGGGGACGCCAGTGGTTGGCATTGTTGTTCACAGCGCTGGGGATTGTGGTGGGTTTCCCGCTGTTCATGGCCATCGGACTGCGGCATGTGGAGTCGGTGCATGCGTCGGTGGTCCTGGGCATCCTGCCACTGGCCACGGCGGCGGTCGGCTGCTGGTGGTTGCGCCAGCGGCCCAGCCTCGGATTCTGGGTCTGCGCCGTTGCGGGCAGTGCACTCGTCGCCACATTTGTGTGGCTGCGCGCGGGCTCGGCGGGCAGCGCTGCCGGGCTGGCCGACCTGCTGCTCTTGCTGGCGGTGTTGTGCGCCGCGTTTGGTTATGTAAGTGGTGGCCACCTCACCACACAGCTCGGAGCCGAACGTGTCATTTGCTGGGTGCTGGTGATCAGCCTGCCGCTCACCCTGCCTGTCATGCTGCTGAGCTGGCCGGCGCAGCCCGTGCCCGGCAGCGCCTGGCTTGGTTTCGCCTACGTGGCGCTGTTCTCCATGTGGATCGGTTTCTTCGCCTGGTATCGTGGCCTGGCGCTCGGCGGCACAGTACGCGTGAGCCAGGTGCAATTGGTGCAGCCGTTTCTGAGCATGTTGTTTTCGGTGCCGCTGCTCGGCGAATCGCTCGACCTGATGACGGTGGGTTTCGCCCTCGCCGTGATCGCCACCGTATTCATTGGCAAGAAAATGCCGGTGACATCTGTGCCTGCCAGCGCCGCCGCCCATCCCGCACCGGGGTATCGTGCACCCACTGCATCGGCGAAAAGAATGCCATGACCAGAATTTGCAACCCGGGCCTTGCCGCATGGCCCGAACGGAGAGAGAAATGAAGACTACCACCGCCACCAACCCCTGGCAACTGGCGCGGCGCGCCGAACGCATGAACCCTTCGGTGATCCGCGAAATTCTCAAGGTCACCGAACGGCCCGGCATCATCAGTTTTGCCGGCGGCCTGCCATCGGCCAAGACCTTTCCGGTGGCCGAGTTTGCCGATGCCTGTGCCAAGGTGCTGCGCGACGACGCGCAAGCCGCGCTGCAATACGCCGCCAGCGAGGGTTTCGGCCCGCTGGTAGAGATGGTGGCAGCCGGTCTGCCCTGGGAGGTAAACCCGGAGCAAGTCCTGATCACGACCGGATCGCAGCAGGGCTTGGACCTGGTGGCCAAAGTGCTGATCGATACCGGCAGCCGTGTGCTGGTCGAGACCCCCACCTACCTCGGTGCTCTGCAGGCGTTTACGCCCATGGAGCCGGAGATCGTGAGTGTGCGCAGCGACGAACACGGCGTGGATATCGATGACCTGACCGCCAAGTGCAAATTGGGGTCAGATTCCAGTTCACGGCAACCCTCTTCCCGGCACGCTGGCACGCCAACGAAATTGGACTCTGACCCCAATTTCCCCCGCTTCCTGTATGTCTTGCCCAACTTCCAGAACCCGACGGGCCGCACCATGACCGAAGCGCGCCGCGCAGCGTTGTTCCAACGGGCGGCCGAACTCGGCCTGCCGCTGGTGGAAGACAACCCCTATGGCGACCTGTGGTTCGACACACCGCCACCGCTGCCGCTGACCGCGCGCAATCCGGAAGGCTGCATCTACCTGGGTTCGTTCTCCAAGGTTCTGGCACCGGGCCTGCGCCTGGGTTTTCTGGTGGCGCCCAAAGCAGTGTTCCCGAAACTGCTGCAGGCCAAACAGGCGGCCGACCTGCACAGCCCCGGATTCAACCAGCGCATGATCGCCGAGGTGATGAAAGGTGGCTTCCTGGACCGCCACGTGCCCACCATCCGCGCCCTGTACAAAACCCAGCGCGACGCCATGCTGGCCGCGCTGGAGCGCGAAATGCCCAAAGGCGACGGCAGCGACGACAGCCGCATGACATGGAACAAGCCCGAAGGCGGCATGTTTTTGTGGGCGCGCCTGCCCAAGGGCATGAACGCGGTAGAGCTGTTGCCCAAGGCGGTCGACAAAGGTGTGGCTTTTGTGCCCGGCCTGGCCTTTTTTGCTGACAACGCCGACCCACGCAGCCTGCGCCTGTCGTTCGTGACGCCCAGCGTGTCCGAGATCGAACGTGGTGTGGCTGCACTGGCAGCAGCCGTGCGAGAAAACATGCCGGCGTATGCCTGAAGAACGCAGGGGAAAGCCATGCTGAAGATCTGGGGCCGCCTGAGTTCGATCAACGTGCGTAAAGTGGTGTGGGCGGCGCAGGAAGTCGGCGTGCCGTTCCAGCGCATCGAAGCGGGTGGCCAATTTGGCGTGGTGGGCACCACCGAGTACCATCGCCTGAATCCCAACGCGCTGGTTCCGGTGCTGCAGGACGGCGACCTGACTCTGTGGGAGTCGAACGTGATCGTGCGTTACCTGTGCTCCCAGTACCCGCGCGCCAGCTTGTTGCCAGCCACCTTGGCGCAGCGTTTCGAAGCGGAGCAGTGGATGGACTGGCAACAGACCACCACCAACCCGGCCGGGCGCAACGCGTTTATCCAGTTGTTCCGCACACCCCCAGAAAAACGCCAACCCGAGTTGTTGCGCCAGTCGGTTGCTGC
>JANOCN010000362.1:0-2109 GCA_031412185.1 Betaproteobacteria bacterium
CAGGAGACCCACAGCCCGGCTGTCTGGGTGCCCATACGACGGTGGTCCACCAGAATGCTGGCAGCCCACAGGCCGGTACCGACTTCGATGGTGGCGTCTGCGAGGTACATGGAGGGCGCCAGCCAGGCGGCCCACGCTGGGGCTGCCTTGCGTTGCCCCTGGTGTGCTGCGGGCTCTGGCCCATGCTGCGAACGAACCGGCTGGTGTCGCCAAAGGCGCAATGTCAGCAAGAACAGCGATGCCAGCACTAGCTGAATCAGGCCAATGGCCAGGTAACCAGCTTGCCATCCCGAGGCACTGGCAATGGCCGACCCCATGATGACCGGCCCCAGCGTAGCGCCTATGCCCCAGCACCCATGCAACCAGTTCATGTGGCGCGACGAATAGTGTTCGGCGACAAAGTGGTTCAGCCCGGCGTCCACTGAACCAGCACCCAGGCCTAGCGGTACCGCCAGCACAACGATCCACACAAACGAAGGTGCCAGAGAAAAACCCAGCAAGGCAAGGCTGGTCAGGAAACCACTGACCATCACCACCGGCCCGATGCCCCAGCGCTTTTGCACAGCGGCGCTGGCAAAACTGGAGCAGGCCGAACATACCGTCAATATCAACGTGACCAGGCCAACTGCCTGCAGCGGTTGACCGAACAGCGCCCGCATGGACGGCCAGGCGACGCCCAGCACGCTGTCGGGCAGGCCCAGACTCACGAAGGCAAAGTAGACAACTGCCAGCAGCGCGACGTGGGGCATCAGAGCGTGAGAGGCAATCGAATGCTCTTAAATCAGTTTGGCGATTACGCCTGCCAGCACGCTCAGCATGACCGTCGTGGTGAAAGGCAGAAACCATTCGCGCCCAAACAGCTTGAAGCGGAAGTCGCCCGGCAGCTTGCCGAAACCGAGTTTGCCCAGTAACGGCGAGAACCAGTTGATCAACAGCAAGGCCAGAAAAATGACGATCAGCCAACGGAACATGGTGCAAAGGACCTTAGAGCGTGTGGGTGCGGTCGCCCTGCGCGAAGCCAACCGCCTCCCACGGCGCGCCCTTGAAAAAACCGATCACCTTGAACAACTCGCCCATTTCGTGCTCCATGAGCAGCTTCTGAGCCATCGCGCGCTGCTGCAGGCTAGCCTGCTCCAGGAGGCCCGGCAAGCCGCAGTTCAGCAGAAACCGAGCTTGCGAGGTGTAGCCAAGAACACCCAGTGCACCTGCGCCGGTTTGCCCTGCGT
Source organism: Betaproteobacteria bacterium (assembly GCA_031412185.1). Classification (GTDB taxonomy): domain Bacteria; phylum Pseudomonadota; class Gammaproteobacteria; order Burkholderiales; family Burkholderiaceae_C; genus CAISIP01. The sequence continues at coordinate 1,227 of JANOCN010000362.1, forward strand.
CGGGTACTGCGTCTTGCGCTGCCAGTGCGAGACCGGTGAAGTTGACATGCGCGGTAATATCTTTGCAGCCCACATCGGCCAGCGGGTCGGAATCCATGCGGTGCGCCCGATGGCACATCAGCGTGCCCATGGCGCGTTGCGCGTGGTAGTACTCGCGCTCGGGAAAACCGTAGTCGATGAAGAAGGCTGCCCCCTGCACGAGCCGCTCGGCCAGCGTCCGCACAAAACCCTTGGCTACCGGGTGCACCTCAGTCAGGTAGTCGTGTTCACCAGCGATGTCCAGAGGCGGTCGCAGGTAGGTGGCTGTGTCGTGCCAGGCCAACGCACCGCTAGCGGCTACGGCTACGCCGCGTTCGTGCCAGACGCCGCCTTTGCGCAACAACAGCTGCACCGGCATCGCATCCAGCACCTCGTTGCCAACCACCACACCGCACATGCTGTCAGGCAACGCTTCAACCCAGCGCACCTTTGCACCATACGCTGACAACCTGGCGCGCTGTCGTTGTTGCAGTGTGCCCGACAGATCGACGATGGTGTAGCTGGACACCTGGTCACCCAGCGCCTGCAATAACTCGGCTGCCAGTGCGCCCGAGCCGGCCCCAAACTCCCAGACCTCGCGGGTGCCGGTAACCTGCAACGCCTGCGCCACCTGCACCGCCAGCGTACGCCCAAAATACGGCGTCATCTCCGGCGCCGTAACAAAGTCACTGCCCTGGCCATCCGCGCCAGCAGGCAGTACACCAAACAGCGGGGTGCCACGCGCGTAATAACCCAGCCCCGGTGAGTACAGCGCCAGCGCCATGAAGCGTTCGAAACTGATCCAGCCACCACTGGCCAGCACAGCTTGCGCAATATGGCACTGGAGTGCGCTCGTTAAACTCGG
>JANOCN010000363.1:0-2684 GCA_031412185.1 Betaproteobacteria bacterium
GGGCGCATAGTGGGCTTGCAGCGTGCCAGAGGCGCGTGGCGCGTCCAGCGAACTCGCCTCCTCGGCGCTCAAGACCTTGCGCCCACACGCTACCGCCACCTGCTCCTTCGTGATGGCACCGGGACGCAACAACACCGGTGCGCCCCGGGTGCAGTCGATGATGGTGGACTCGATACCGACCGCACAGGCACCGCCGTCCAGAATCAGCAGCTTGTCGCCAAATTCGCCCAACACGTGGGCGGCGGTGGTAGGGCTGACACGGCCGAACTGGTTGGCGCTCGGTGCTGCCAGACCGCGCACACCGCGTGTACTGCACGCATGCAACAACGCCTGCGCTACCGGGTGCGCCGGGCAACGCAGACCGATCGAATCCTGGCCACCGGCGGCGGCCCCGCCCACTCCGGCACGACGCGGCAATATCAGCGTCAGGGGGCCGGGCCAGAATGCCTGCACCAGCCGGTGCGCAAACTGCGGCACCCGGTCGGCAAAATGCGCCAGGCCTTGCGCGCCCTTGCCGGTATCCGGCACATGCACGATCAGCGGGTGGTCGCTGGGCCGGCCCTTGGCCGCGAAGATCTTTGCCACCGCTGCATCGCTGTGGGCGTCGGCACCAAGCCCGTAGACCGTCTCGGTTGGAAACGCCACCAATCCGCCGGCCTGCAGTGCCGCCGCGCAGGTCTCGATGCAAGACGGGTCAGACCCGTCCAGAACCATCTGCCGCCCCGGTGAGGACCGGTTCAATGCCCAGCAGCGCCGCCGCCTGCCGGGCTGTGCTGCGAACCTGCGCGATGCTGTCGCCCGTAATGTTCAGGTGCCCCATCTTGCGGCCAGAGCGTGGCTCCCGCTTGCCGTAGAGGTGCAAGTGGGTACCCGGCAAGGTCAGCACGCCCGCCCAGTCGGGCGGGACCACCGGGCCGGCTGACAACCACAAGTCCCCCAGCAGGTTCAACATGATGGCCGGGCTATGCTGACGCGGCTGGCGCAACGGCAAACCAGCCAGAGTAGCCACCTGCAGGTCGAACTGCGACTGGTCGCAGGCGTCCAGTGTGTAGTGGCCGCTGTTGTGCGGGCGCGGCGCAATTTCGTTGACCACCAGACGCTCGTGCCCAGACCCCGCAGAACCTTCATCGCGCACGACAAAAAACTCGACGCACAACACGCCAACGTACGCCAGCCCCTGGGCGATGGAGCGGGCCGCAGCGATGGCCTGCGCGGCGAGATCGGCCGCCAGGTTATCGGCAAAGACCTCGGTCACGGCCAGAATGCCATCGCGGTGCAGATTGTGTTGCACCGGAAAATGCACCATGCTGCCGTCCCAGCCGCGCGCCACGATCACCGAACATTCGGCCTGCAGCGCAAGTTGTTGTTCCAGCACACAGGCAACACCCTTGAGGGTCGCCCAGGCCGCTGCCAGCTCGGCACGGTCTTTGACACGTACCTGGCCTTTGCCGTCGTAGCCCATGCTGGCCGTCTTGAGAATGCCGGGCAGCAACACGTCACCCACCAGCGCAAGGTCACCGGGTGTAGCAATTTCTGCGTACGGTGCACACGGCACACCGCAGCGCGCGAAATGCGTCTTTTCCTGCCTGCGGTCCTGCGCAATGGCCAGCGCCGCCGCACTGGGCGCCACCGGGCGCTGCGCTGCCAGCACACGCATCGCCTCGGCCGGCACATTCTCGAATTCGGTGGTGACGGCGGCGCAGCATTGCGCCATGCGCGCCAGGCCCAGCGGGTCCAGGTACGCGGTCTGGATATGGTGGTGGCTCACCAGGCCAGCCGGGCTGGCTGGGTCTGGGTCGAGCACGGCGGTGTGGTAGCCCATGCGCTGGGCGGCGTGAACAAACATCCGACCCAGCTGGCCACCGCCCATCACACCCAGCGTGGGCTGTCCACTCTGGCTGCTGCCCGGAAGGATTATTGCCCCCACGCTTGTCACTTCGTGTACTGCGCGAGGCCTTGCAGGCCGCGGCTCGCGAGACGCGTCGCCTCTGTCGCCCGTCCGTCCCTGCGCAGGCAGGGCCAGAGCCGCGGCCTCCAGCCCCAAGGGGTTGATTTCCCTTGGGGCGGCCCGGCGGGAAATTGCGGTACCCCCACGTTAGCTGCTGCTGGCCGCAGGCGGCAACACCATCTCGCGTGCGGCCTGCGTCTGCGCCGCCCGGAACGTGTCGAGCTGTGCGCACAGCCCAGCATCGTGGTTGGCCAGCAGCGCCACGGCAAACAGTGCAGCATTGGCAGCACCGGCTGCACCGATGGCAAAGGTGGCTACCGGAATGCCCTTGGGCATTTGCACAATGCTGTGCAGCGAATCCACACCCGACAAATGTTTGCTGGCCACCGGCACACCGAGCACGGGCACCGTGGTCTTGGCAGCCAGCATGCCAGGCAAATGGGCCGCGCCTCCGGCCCCCGCGATGATCGCCTGCAGCCCACGCTCCCTGGCGCTGGCCGCATAGGCAAACATGTCGTCCGGCATGCGATGGGCCGAAAGCACGCGCGTTTCATGGCCAATGCCAAACTGTTGGAGAATCTCCACTGCGTGTTGCATGGTGTCCCAGTCGGAGCTGGAGCCCATAACAATACCGATCTGAAGTTTCATGGTGGTGTGAGCAGTGGCACTGCGCAAAGAGCGTTGTGCCCCAGGGCGGCAATCACCATGATTTTAGCCAGCCACACTTGTCGATCCG
>JANOCN010000364.1:0-9230 GCA_031412185.1 Betaproteobacteria bacterium
CAGGTGGAAGTGAGTCGCGCACCCCGCCGGCGTTGACAACTGCGAAATCGGCCTTGGTCCGGTCCATCAACGCACGACCGATGAGTATGCCCATGGAGGCCGGTTTGGCCCGCACCACCGCGCGGTCGCCCTCAAGCCGCCCGTCGGTCGAGCCGATCTCTACCAGCAGCTTCTGTTGCCCGAAGTCCTGGTAGGGCTTGAGCATGTCGAGCATTTCCTTGTTCTCGGCGATCTCGGTGGTGTAGGGCACCATGCTGGTCTTGCCGTCTGCCGCCCGGACCGACTTCTTGAGGTTGACTGGAATGAGTGCGTACTTCACCAGTTTGAAATCGCCATTGCGGAACTCGAAGTCGGCCCGACCCACGTATTTGCCCCACTCGTGTGCTTGCACGATCCAGGCGCCGTTTTGGCGATCCGGCTTGCATTCGGTGCCCGGCACATACGCACGGTCCAGCACATTCTCTGCCTTCATGCAGGCCGGATTCTGGGTATGGCCCCCGACCACCAGATCAATGCCCTTGACCGCCCTGGCCATCTCCACATCACCTTCTGCCTGGGTGCCGTGGTTGCCATTTTCATAATGCCCCATGTGGGTTGCAGCGATCACCACATCGACCTTGGCGCGCAACTCGGGGACCACTTTGGCAGCTTCGGCGACAACGCCACGAAATTGCACGTTCTTGATGTTGTCCGGGCTCACCATCTTGTTGGTGTCTTCGGTGGTCAGGCCCATCACGCCGACCCGCACCCCACCCAGGTTGAATATCTTGTACGGCTCAAACATGCGCTGGCCGTTCTCGTAAATATTGGCGGCCAGCATCGGGAATTTGATCAGGTCGCGCTGCATCTTCAGCACTGTCAGCGGTTTGTCGAATTCGTGATTGCCGACGGCCATAGCGTCGTAACCGAGCAGGTTCATGCCTTTGAAGTCGGGCACTGCGTCCTGCAGGTCCGATTCGGGTACGCCGGTATTCACATCGCCACCATCCAGCAACAAGCTGTGACCGCCGGAACTAGCTACCTCCGCGCGAAGCTGGTCGATCAGCGTCTTGCGTGCCGCCATCCCGTATTCGCCGTCACCGTTTTTCCAGAATCTGCCATGGTGGTCGTTGGTGTGCAAGATGGTGATCTTGAAAGTCTTGTCGCGCTCGGGCGCTGGCGTTGGCAGGGCAGAACAGCCCAGCAGGGCCAGCGCCGCCAAAGCGGTGAGCGTGAGTTTGATGGGGTTCATGGGTGGTGCAGCTCCTTCAATGTCGGTTGCGTGATTATGGCCGCAGCCGTAGCCGGACTTGCAGAAAAACCCGTGTCACCGTCAAGTTTTGATGGCGTATCAACCCGCCGATGTGCTTGGTGCTTGCCCGACCCTGGTTCAATAGAATGGATGCTTCGCCACTCGCCACCGTTCCATGTCCAGCTCTCTGACCCGTCCCGCCACCTTGCGCGATGCGAAATCCGTCGCAGAAATCCGTCTCGGCGCGGCGCATCTGACCGGTACCGCTGCAGGCGCGGTGTCGTCTCCCCAGGCATTGGCGTTTGATCGCCAGCAGGTGTTCTGGCGCGAAGCCATCGAATATGCTGAACCGCAGATTTACGTGGCGTGCGACGCCGAGGTGGTAGTGGGCTTTGTAGGCTTCGACCGCTGCCGGGACAAGGGCTCACCACCGTCGATGGGCGAGATCTGGAGTATCTATGTGTTGCCCACCTGCTGGGGCCGTGGCTTTGGTCTGGCGTTGTGGGATGCGGCGCGAGATGGATTGCTGGAAGAAGGATGTACCGATGTATCGGTATGGGTTCCGCTGGGCAACGAGAGGGCCATGCGGTTTCACGAATTGGCGGGGTTCAAGCGTGAGATGGCGTCGGCGAGGACTGTGCCGGTGGACTCGGTCCGGATAGAAGAAATCCGGTTGAAGCGTAAACTTTAGGAATCGTTGGCCGTCTCCAAGAGGAACTAACCGGAGGCCGGGGCTTCAGACCTCTCCACCGAAGCGTTTGGTGAGGTTGTCGATGTATTTTTCGACCAGTTTCTCAAACTCGGCCTCGACCACTGGCGCAACCACCATTTTCATCAGTCCAGGCAGCGGGATCGTCAGGTCGCCGTCGATCTTCAGCACGATATCGGTGGATTTCTTCTTGTCGGTAATCTTCCAGCTGCCCGACACCAGCGCGTTGCCTTCGCCCTTGACCGGCGTCCATACCACCGTGCCCTTGGCCTTGTTCGCAACGTACTTGGACGCATACACGGTCTGCAGGTTGATTTGCGCCAGGCCGATTTTTTCCATTTCCCAGCGGTATGCGCCGCCGCCAAGGTCTACCAGTTTGTGCACTTTGGGGAAATGACTGGCCGAGGTTGGCACATCAGCCAGAACCGCGAAAACATCAGCAGCCGATGCCTTCACCGAAAACTCGTAACCCAGATCAATGGTGACGTTGATAGCCATGCTGCGCTCCTGTTATTTTTGGAATCAGCCGGATGGTCTGATGGCGCATCCTATCGCACAGCCAGTCCCGCGTCCTGCCAACCACCTCCCGTAGATGGCATCACCCACAACTTACAGGCGCAGAATTCTCTGGCGCGTGACGCTCAGTTTTGCCCGCTGTACGCAATCGCCAGCAAGTCCTGCTGGCGTTGCCGGGTGCGGGTCTGGATGCGGCGCAACAGACCCCGGCCGTCTACCGCATCAATGCCGTTGTCACGGGCAAACTGCAAGGCTTCCGGCGTGTAGGTAGAGGTGGTGGTGTAAGTACCATGGGCCGACTGGAAATTGGCCACGACACCCAGAAAATCTTTCATCTCCTGCAGACCCACCGGCCTGTTGAGCCAATGTTTGCACCTGACAATAGCCACCGGGCCGGGCATCCGGGCCGCGTGCAGCCAGATGTCCACGCCGCCATCGGTACGGTGCGACTGGGTTCGGGTGTCGAACCCAGCCCAGGAGAACCAGGTTTCACATACCGCCGCGAACCGCTGGGCATCAATCGCCGCAAACACATCCAGGCTCCAGCGTTTTCCACCCAGCGCTGTCGACGTTAGGTCCATTGCGCCACCCCCGGCGACGGACGGGCGCGCTTCCTGCAAGCGCGCGTCGTCCGCGTAGTCGCGACCAGCGAGCACCTTACGGGTAACAATCGCCAGCAACCCCAAGGCAGCCAGCGCCAACGATATGCCCAATGCGCTGCTGTCATCCATATCAAACAGCCTCGAGGCTATCCACACCAGTGCCATCAGAGTTGCTACGGCGCACAATAAAGGCAGCAGCGCAGTGCGCAACGAAGGGGAGGAAGCGTTCCTCTGGAAGCTGCGGGTATCAGTCATCGGTGTATTCCCCTCGGTCAAAGCAACCACGCCCAAGATGTCGGGTCGAGTTTAGAGATTGAATGTGACGTGGCGAAGGCAATAGTTCCGGTTTTGCGCCGGGGGTGGTGCCGACGCATAATTCCGCCACCCACAATCTCACCTGCGTCTGCAAAGGTCACCATGCAACAATTGACGGACTATTCCAGTGGTGCCGCGTTCGTGGGTGGCCACTATGTACCTATCGCAGATGCCGCAATACCACTGACGGACTGGGGCTTCCTGCGCTCCGATGCGACCTATGACGTAGTTACGGTCTGGGACGGCGCGTACTTTCGGCTTGACGCCCATCTGGATCGATTCATGCGCAGTTGCGAGCGCTGGCGGCTGGACCCAGGCATGAGTCGTCAGCAGATAACCGAGGTGTTGTCGCACTGTGTACGGCTCAGTGGCCTGCGCGCTTCTTATGTCGAGATGATTTGCACACGCGGCAAACCACCCTGGGGGTCGCGCGACCCGCGTCAGGCGGTGAACCAGTTCTACGCCTTTGCCGTTCCCTTCGTCTGGCTGGCCAATCCGCAGCAACGGGAACAAGGCTTGCACATCATGATCAGCGAAGTCCGGCGAATTCCCGCCAGCTCGGTCGACCCTAAGGCGAAGAACTACCACTGGAACGATTTGACGATGGGGTTGCTGGGAGCGTTGGATGCGGGTGCCGACAGTGTCTTGCTGGTGGATGCGGCTGGTAACGTGGTGGAGGGACCGGGGTTCAATGTGTTCGGCGTATGCAATGGTGCTGTGGTGACCCCCGACGAGGGCATGCTGGAGGGGGTATCAAGGCGCACAGTCATCGAGATGGCGCGTTCGCTGGGCTTGGAGGTTCAGTTGCGCACGTTGCCAGCCGGCGAGTTACGCGCGGCTGATGAGGTATTCCTGTCCACGTCAGGCGGCGGCGTATTGCCGGTTACCCGCGTAGACCAGCACACCATTGGCAACGGCAAGCCCGGACCGATCACGGACCGGCTTGTGCAGACCTACTGGGCTTGGCATGCCGACCCGGCATACCGCCACTTAATCGACTATTCGGTATGACCGCAGCGCTGTGAGCCAGTCAGGCTACTAGCGCAGGCGCAGGCCGTGCGCAGTCAACGTACGGCCTGAAGGCAATTACCCGTTGGCCTGTGTTGTCAGTGCAAGGCCCCCCGCCAGATGCCAGGCCATGGGGTAACCGAGTCGGCGCATACATGCCGCAGCCCTGCCACTGCGGTTACCGCTGCGGCACACAAACACCAGGGGGCGTGGCGGATCCCCCTGCTCCAACCAGGTATGCAGCTGATTCACCAATCGGCTCAGTGGCACATGCAGGCTTGGACGACCCGCAGTTGCCGGGAGTGGGCCTGCAAGACGCTCAAACGGCTCGCGCACATCGACCAGCAGCGCGTCTGCATGCTGGTCAAGGAATCGCGCCAGCGTCCGGGCGCAAAGGTGAATCTCGCTGTGTTCATCGGCGCGCGAGGGTTGCGCATCGGCGCGTGGCGTGCTGGCTAGTCGGCCAGGGGCATCGGTGCAAGCGCACAACAAGGTTCCAGAGTGGATGACGTCCACCAAGCAGCGCGTGGATGTCTCTGCGGCGGGGGCGGCATTGGAGGTGGCGCAACCGGCTAGCGCCACGGTGCTGGTAAACGCGAAGCGCACCCGCGCCGGCTGCAGGCTTTTGTCCTGTGCTTCGCCAAGCAGGTAGGCCTGACCGCTGGCGCTGGTGAACCGCGCAAGTGTGAGTGGTCCAAGCGCCAGCGCGTCTGCTACTTCGTTGTTGCCCAGCGTTACGTCTGAACAGGCGGCAGGCCAGCCTGTGGGGTCACAGCTTATCGCTGCAGTGTCGAGATGCTCATCGAGCTGCTGCGCCAGCGCCAGGCGGTTGGCTGCGTGCTCCGGGCTGGTGCTGGTGATCAGCACGGCAACCACGCGCAGGCGGTGGTTGCGCACATAAACGAGCAGCCGCTGCGCCAACGCAGGCAGTGGATCGAGCACGATACAGCTACGGCTTGCAGCGTCAAGCAGCAGCCAGGTGGACGCGCCATCGGCGCTCCACTGCAGCAGACCGTCGTCAGGAGCCGTTTGCAGAGTGGCACCGCTCAGGCCACTGGCACGCAGCGCGCTACCGCAGGCGCGGATGCGTTCGCAGGCCTGGTGGATCAAATCGTCGCTCACTGCCGGGCCAAAAGACATGCGCACCGCCGCCGCCGCCTGCCACGCGGGCAAACCCATAGCCTCCAGAACAAAACTCGGTGCGGCTTTGGCTGCAGAACACGCGCTGCCCGAGCTGACCCGTACCCCGGCGGCATCGAACAAGTCCAGCAGTTCCTTGCTGGCGAACCCTGGAACCGAGAAGTTGAGCGTGGTGGGCAGAGTCTTGTCCAGCGGGGCATTGAAAACCAGGCCCGGCAGCGCCTCCCACAGGCTGGCAACCAGCAGGTCACGCAGTCGAAACAGGTCATGATGCGACCGAAACGTGTCGCCGTCTTCCAGCGCCTCCAGGACCGATCCCAACGCGGCAATACCTGCCATATTTTCCGTGCCTGAGCGTTGCCCGTCCTCCTGACCACCGCCAACCATCAGCGGAGTAAACGGAGCGCCGCTACGCACGTACAACAATCCAATGCCTTTGGGGGCATACAGTTTGTGGCCCGAGAAGGCCGCGTAGTCGATGCCGCTGGCAACCAGGTTCAACGGCAGCTTGCCCAGCGCCTGCACACAATCCACCAGCCATAAGGGCTGGAGGGTGGACTGCCGTAGAACTTCGCCAATGGCGACCAGGTCTGAGCGGCAGCCGGTCTCGTTATTGGCCGCCATGGTGCAGACCAGCGCGGCGTCTTCAGCCATGCCGCGCAACGCGTCCAGATCATGTTGACCCCCAGCGTCGACCGGCAGTAAGCGCAACTCCAGGTCCAGGCCAAGCAGCCGGTTCCAGTGCGCCAGGCTTTCCGGCACGGCTTTGTGTTCAGTCGCGCCGACCACCAGCAGCTTGCCGGCAAAGGTGCCGCGCGTGCGCCGCTCACGCACTGCACATAGTGCAGACAGCACCGCAGTCTGTATCGCTTCGGTGGCACCGCTCACAAACAGCAATTGCCCGCTGTCCGCGCCCAGCAGCCGGGAGGCACGCGAACGTACCGACGCCATCAGCTCCTTGGCCCGCAAACCGGTGTAATGGGTACTGCTTGGGTTGCCGAACTGCTCGTTCATGACACGCAAGGCGCTGGCGGCAGCTGCTGGCAGCACACAAGTGGTGGCATTGGCATCCAGATAAATCTCAGGGGTCATAACAAGTGCGGTTCGGTGATGGGATGGTGGCTGCACGCGCAAGCACTGGCAATTTCGCGCCCTACCAGAGATGTGCGATGCAGCCCGTCGGTCAATAGTAGTGCTCGCCGAGGAGAAGATTGTTATCTTTATCCTGCTTTGTCCAGTCGAATTAGCATAAACATGCTTCTATGGTAAATAATGCGGAATGAATTCTCTTGACCGCATTGATTGCGCCTTGTTGGCTGCGCTGCAGCTCGACGGCACGCTATCCGTCGCGGCACTGGGTGAGCGCGTGGGTTTGTCGTCCACACCGTGCTGGAAACGCATAAAGCGGCTGGAGGATGAGGGGTTCATCGAGCGCCGCGTGGCCATACTCAACCGCCACAAGACAGGTCTGCCGGTTACTGTGTTTGTGAGCGTGCGCACTTCGCAGCATGACGAAAAGTGGTTGTCCCAATTCGCCGCAGCGGTGACAGCCTTGCCGGAAGTGCAGGAGTTCCACCGCATGAGCGGCGATGTGGACTACCTGTTGAAGGTGGTGACTACCGACATAGACGGCTACGACCGCTTCTACAAGAAACTCATCAAGGCCGCCCAGTTGACCGGGGTGTCGTCGGCGTTCTCCATGGAGCAGATCAAGTTCACCACTGCACTGCCGCTTGATCTGCCGGGCAGCGTCGGCAGCAGTCAGTTACCCGGCTCACGAACTGGCCGTGGCGCAAACAGGGCATCAGTCCCGTCTAGCGGCCCAAAACGTTTGTCGCGGTAGGCCAGGCGGGTCGGGCCAGGCAGTGCACGCTCCCGCACCGTGTGACGCTCGTCCCCGGGGTAGCAGATAACACGCAGACCGTCCTGATCGAAAGGCTCAGGCGCGATCACCGGCGGCGGTCGGCTACGCGCCGCCCACAGCACTTCGGCAACGCACCCAAAATGGGTCAGGTGCGACAGGCTCATGATCTGCGGTGGAGCCAGTTCGATCTGGCCCGCCAGGTAGCGGTGCAACGCCTCGGCAGGGGTCAGCCACAGGCTATCCGTGGCTTCATGGTTGTCGTGGCGCGCCACCTGGCTTGCTGGTACCTCGGACACGAAGAACCGGGTGTCAAAGCGCTTGTTGGTAACCGAAGGCATGGGCGGCGTAATCCAGCGTGACCAGGGGACCAGACTCTGCGTTTGCAGCCGCAGACCAAGTTGCGCCAGCATGCCATCAAAGCTGTATCCGCTGCGCAACAGCGCTTGCGCACGGGCTGCCTCCAATTGCGTCGCACCCTGCGCGAACAAAATGCCTGATTCCTCGAACACCTCCCGCAACGCAGCCACATACAGGCTGGCGGCAGTGATGGCGTCCAACTCGGGTTCGTTCAGGCTGGCGTGCAGTTCGGTCGGCAGCCGATCAAGGTAGCGGGCCATATCCAGATCGGCGTCCCGCCGGTCCACCTTGCCACCCGCAAACACAAAAGCGCCGCCCAGTACATCCGACAGCCCATGGCGTTTGAGCAAAAACACTTCCATGGTGCCTGCCACATCGCGCAACATCACCACCGTCGCGGCTGGTCGCAACGGCGTGGTGACAATCTCCGAATTCAGTTCCATGGCGCGGGTGGATAAATGCAGCCCCAAGTGTGCATTAAAGTAGCTGGCCGCGTGGCACAGGTTTGGCCGGGTCCGGCGGCGTGGCGCACTAACAGCACGACAGGAAGCAAATGACGATTGATTTCAGCGGCCGCGTGGCCATAGTGACCGGCGCGGGCGGCGGTCTGGGCCAACAACACGCGCTGGCACTGGCCAAGCGTGGGGCACGGGTAGTGGTCAACGATTTGGGTGGCGCACGCGACGGCTCGGGTGCTTCTGTGGGTGCGGCACAAACAGTGGTGGACCGGATCCTCGCGGCGGGTGGACAAGCGATCGCCAATACCGCTTCCGTCACCGACCAGCAGGCCGTGCAAGCGATGGTGCAGCAAGCCATGGACACTGGGGGCGGGTGGACATCCTGGTAAACAACGCGGGCATACTGCGTGACAAGAGTTTTGCCAAGATGGAGATAGAGGATTTCCGGCTGGTGCTCGACGTGCACTTGATGGGCGCCGTGTATTGCAGCAAGGCAGTCTGGCCTGTCATGGCTGCGCAAAAGTACGGGCGAATTGTGCGGGAGCCGGCACGTTCGAGGCTGCCAACATTACCCTGACCGGCGGCGTGTGGCTGGGTACCGGCGAGGCGACCGCCGAACAACTGGCCAAACAACTGGACCGCGTACGTGACCGCAGGGGTGAAACGGTGCCAGACAGCGGGGCAGCGCAGGGCAGCAACGAGGTCGCCAAGGCCATGGCAAATCGCCGTCAAGGCTGAGAGCCGCAACAGCGGCTCGAGGCGCGGGCGCTTTGAACGATTTCGCGCGGCAGTGGACCAAGGGCCCGTGAGGTGCGCCGGGGTCAAGCGTTATACTCGGCGGTTGCCTTGCCGGTAGAAGTCGCCGAGCGCGCACGTTGCGACTTCGCACGCGTGTTGCGATGTCGTCCCGTTTGTCACTGCATCTTGCGCCCCACCATCGCCTCCTTGCACCATCAGACGTACCCAGACGACCGTCGCCGACCCTGGCTAGGGCGATCCCACTGGAGAAACGGCCATGGCCAAAGAAGAA